>JAJFIG010000428.1 GCA_021775195.1 Rhodospirillales bacterium
CGCGGCTTTCTCGGGCGTTATTTCATCGCCATGTTCGCGCGCCTCAACGAGACCGTGCTCGAAAAGCCGGTCCGCCTGGTGGTTCTCGACAACCTGATCACCGCGGGCAAGGAGGGCGAGGCCCTCGAGGCCCCGGCCAACGTCGAGTTCATCGAGCACGACGTCGTCGAGCCCTTCACCTGGGACGACGACGTCGACTACATCATCCACGCCGCCGGCATCGCCAGCCCCTACTATTACCGCGCCTATCCCCTGGAGACCCTGGAGGTGGCGACGCTGGGCACCAAGAACATGCTCGAGCTCGCCACCCGCCACCGGGCGCGTTTCACGTTTTTCAGTTCCAGCGAGATCTACGGCGACCCCGACGCGACCCACGTCCCGACCCAGGAGAGCTACCGCGGCCAC
The DNA here is from genome assembly GCA_021775195.1 of Rhodospirillales bacterium. Taxonomy (GTDB): domain Bacteria; phylum Pseudomonadota; class Alphaproteobacteria; order Rhodospirillales; family 2-02-FULL-58-16; genus JAJFIG01. The sequence goes on from JAJFIG010000428.1 coordinate 406, forward strand.
GTCGGCTGCCAGGGACCCCGCGCCTGCTACGACGAAAGCAAGCGCGTCGGCGAAACGCTGTGCTACATCTTCCACGAAAGCCACGGCACGGCGACCAACACCATCCGCCCCTTCAACGTCTTCGGCCCCGGCATGCAGGAAACCGACTACCGGGTCCTGCCCAACTTCGCCAACCGCATCAAGGCCGGCGCGCCGCTCAACATCTACGGTTCCGGCAACCAGACCCGGACCTTCTGCTACATCACCGACGCCATGGTCGGCTTCACCCTGGTCGCCCTCAAGGGGGTCCCCGGCGAGGCCTACAACATCGGCAACCCGGTCCCCGAGATCGCCATGCTCGACCTGGCGAAAATCATCGAGCGGGTCCTCGACAAGGACATCGCCTACAACATCATCGAGTACCCCGACAGCTACCCCGCCGACGAGCCCAACCGCCGCTGCCCCGACATCCGCAAGGCCCGCCTGCAACTGGACTACGAGCCCCAAGTCGACCTCGACGAGGGCCTGCGCCGCTTCTTCACCTGGGCCGACGACGTCTATACCGGGGTCCAGTAGCCGTTGAGCGCCGGCACCGTCAGACTAGGCCTCATCGGCGCCGGCCCCTGGGGCCGGAATTTCATCAATACCGTCGCCGCCACGGTTGGCGTCGCCCTGACCCGGCTCGCCAGCCGCAACCCCGCCAGCACCGACCTCGTCGGCCCCGACTGCCGCATTTCGGTGGACTGGCGCGACGTGGCGAAGGCCACCGACATCGACGGCGTCATCATCGCCACGCCCCCGGCGCTGCATGGGGAAATGACGGCGGCGGCCCTCGACGCCGGCCTCGCCGTCCTGGTCGAAAAGCCCCTGACCCTCGATCCGGCGCAAGCCCAAGCCCTTCTCGAACAGGCCCGGCGGCGGGCTGGTGTCGTCCTCGTCGACCACATCCACCTGTTCAGCCCGGCCTATCGGAAACTGAAGACCCTGGCGGCTGGCCTCGGCCCCGTCCGCGCCATCCGAGGCGAGGCCGGCGGTTGGGGCCCCTTCCGCCCCGACACGACGGTGCTCTGGGACTGGGGCCCCCACGATCTATCCATGTGCCTCGACCTCATGGGCGACGCGCCCGAGACCATCACCGCGCGGCGGACCGAACGCCGGGAGACAGACGGGGGCACGGGAGAAACCATCGAGCTCGACCTCGATTTCCCCGGCGCCGCCCGCGCCGATATCGCCCTCAGCAACCTCCGCGACGGGAAACGCCGCCGCCTCGAGGTCCGCTTCGACAGCGAAACCCTGGTCTACGACGACCGGGCGGCGGAAAAGCTGACGCGGGTTGATGGCGACGGCGGCGGGGAACGGGTCCCGGTGGAACCCGGCATGCCCCTGAGCATCGCCGTCGCCGAATTCGCCGCCGCCATCCGCAAGGGCTCGAAAGACCTCGAAAGCCTGCGCCTCGGCGTCGACGTGGTGGCGGTCCTCGCCGCCGCCGACAACCATCTGGAAAACGCCTCTTGACCTTGAAACCACGGACATCCCATGTGCGGCCTCGCCGGTAGCACCCGCGCCGATACCGCCGTCCTCGCCGCCATGGGCGCCCGCATGGTCCACCGGGGCCCCGATTCCGACGGCCTGTGGACAGCCCCCGAGGGCGGCTTCGGGTTGGCCCACACCCGCCTCGCCGTCATCGACCTGAGCCCGGGCGGCGCCCAGCCCATGGTCTCGGCCGACGGACGCTACGTCCTCGCCTACAACGGCGAGATCTACAATTACCGGGAACTGCGCGCCGAACTCGAGGCCAAGGGCGAAAAATTCACATCCGAAAGCGATACCGAGGTCCTGCTGGCGCTGCTCGTCCGCGACGGGGTCCGCGCCCTCGACCGCCTCGTCGGCATGTTCGCCTTCGCCTTCTGGGACAACGCCAAGCGGGACCTGCTTCTGGCCCGCGACCGTTTGGGGATCAAACCCCTGGTCTACGCGCCCCTGGACGGCGGCCACATCGCCTTCGCTTCCGAGATCGGGGCGCTGAAGGCCCACCCCGGCATCGACCTCGGCCTCGACGCGCAAGCCCTGTCCGAGTTCCTTGCCTGCCTCTACGTCCCGGCGCCGATGACCATCCACCGGGGCATCCGCAAGCTGCCCCCGGGCCATATCCTGCGCTGGCGCGACGGCAAGACCGAGATCAAGTCCTGGTGGCGGCCCCGCTTCACCGGCGGCCGCGCCCCGACGCCCGAGGAGGCGGTGGAGGAACTGCTGCCCCTGGTGCGCCGGGCGGTGATCGACCGCATGGTCGCCGACGTGCCCGTGGGGTGTTTCCTGTCGGGCGGCATCGACAGTTCCGTGGTCGCCGCCGTCATGGCCGAAGAGGCGAAGACCCGGGACGCGCCCCCGGTCGCCACCTTCACCATGACCTTCGACGAGGCGGCCTATGACGAGCGCAAGGCGGCGAAACGGGTCGCCCGGCACATCGGCGCCACCCACACCGAGCTGCCGGCGAGCCCGGACCTGGCCGGGATCCTGGACGACACCATCACCGGCTTCGGCGAGCCCTTCGGCAACCCCACCTCGCTGCTGATCAGCGATCTGTCGAGGAAGGCCCGGGAGCACGTTACCGTCGCCCTGGTCGGCGACGGCGGCGACGAGGTCTTCGCCGGCTATCCCCGTTACAAGGGGGGTCTATTGGCCCAGCGCTACCGCCGGGTGCCGGGGTGGCTGCGCCGGGGCGTCATCGGCCCGGCCTCGCGCCTGATCCCCGAGAGCACCCGTGGCCGCCACGGCGCCCGCCGGGCCCGCGAGTTCCTCGCCGGCGCCAACCTGCCGGATTCCGAGATGTACGCCTCCTGGGTCGAGTACTTCGACGCCCAAGACCGCCAACGGCTTCTCGGCCTCGACGCGCCGCCGGCGCGGCCCATCGCCGAGATATACCGCAAGGCCCCGTCCCCCGATCCGCTGGACGCCTTGCAGCAGACCGACCTGCTCTCCTTCCTGCCCGGCAACCTGCTCGCCTATGGCGACGCCATGAGCATGGCCCATTCCCTGGAGCTGCGCCTGCCCCTCATCGACCACCGCCTGGTCGAGGCCGTCGGCGCCCTGGCCCCGGGGACCCGCTTCCGCCACGGCATGAAAGGGCTGCTCAAGGGCGTCGCCCGGCGCCTCCTGCCCCGCAGCGTCGTCGAGCGCCCGAAGCGCGGCTTCAACCCGCCCATGGGCGTCTGGCTCAGAGGCGACCTCGCCCCCATGGTCGACGAAAGACTGAACGCCGAGGCCATGACGGCCCTCGGCCTCGACTGGCAGCCGGTGGAAACCCTCCTCGCCCAGCACCGCCGCGGCACCCGCGACCACGCCCTCAAGGTCTGGGCCCTGCTGGTGCTCGATGCCTGGCGGCGGGGGCAGTAGGGGCGGACGCGGTATGTAAAACGCCGGACACCTCCCGAGGACCCGCCCCGCCCGCCTTCCGGCGGGTTTTTTTGTGGTTCTTTGCTGTGGTTAGGTCATGGGGTTGAGATGGGGCACGAGCCAGGATGTCCGCTCATGGCTCCGCACCGGTCAACCGGAACGAATCCGGCAAAGGATCAGGTTTGGTCCATAACGGAGATGCGAGGAATCAATTGGAAGCTGTGTGATTTAATACAGGTTGCCAACGACGAAACCAGTCCTCGGCACTCTCCTCCCATGGAAATGCGCCTTTCGTATTTGGCCAGACACATTGAACCAAGGGAAAGCCAATTCCGTCGTAGAGCCATATGTCCCATCCGACATGTTGTCCAAAATGGGACTGCGGGACATCAAGAAACGTGCACTCAAACCCTTCGAGGAATCCGCCATAGTATTTGCCAGACTTAAACTCTGCGCCTTCTTCTTTGGCTCTTCGACCAATCTCATTCAAGATCCACATAGAAACACTTTGCTCCAATCCGAAAATGATCACTTCGGGGTGTTTGTACGTGTGCCATAACCCAACAGAATAAGAGAAATTTGGCAGCTCGCCGTCTTCCAAGACATTCACTATGTGCAGGCCAAAGCTCCTAATGTCAGAGATGGCTTTCTCTTCATGCTCATCTCTAGGTTCGGGCAACATCGAATGCTCCAAAATTGATCATTTAGAAATTACGGTGCCAGTTTACGAAATACACTAAATGCACCATTTATGGCGTCTTGGCACGATGAGCCCGGCTTGTTTTCCCCGGTCTCCCTCATCATGTCACCCAGCGCGGCAACAGGCGGGCGGGGACCTAAAAAGAAAAGCGGCGGCAATAATTAAATGTATTTCGTAAACTGTCACGGTAATTACCGTAACTGAATGTTATCAGCAGCTTACCTGTTTAATGAGTCCATGGCCTAACCCCTTTTTTAGCTGCTAAGGACCATGTAACATCTGCAACGCAATCACCTTGAGCTGTTCTCAAAGGTTCTAAGAGTTATTGACATTGGACTTCAATTGGGAAACTCCGTTCCACTACAACCAACGAAGTCGCAACTGCTTAACATCGCAGTTTCCTTTGCGAGCTTGATGATATGGGTTTCCGGCCCCACGAAGCTGGCTTTTTTCACCTTCGTTGACCCTGCTGTATTCAGAAATATTCCTGCTTATCAACAAGGCTTGGGCCTTACCGCTCTTTACTACTGGTTTCCGGCAGTCTTGGCATATTTGGTGCTGGTTCTAACGCCGGTTGGATCCAGGCTGAAGCTTACTAAAAGAAATCATCGCTCATTGTTCATCGCGAACATTGTCGTTGCATTGTATCTGATTGCGAAATTTCTTGCGTCGACCATTGAAGGAGGGGGCGCATCTTTTGCGGTAGCGTCATATTCTATTGTAATTTTTTACCCCGCATGGTTCTTAATCATTTTTACTTTTGCCCTGATCGCAATTTCGTCGATACGGCTCAGGTCTATCGACGCAGAGGACATACCACCAAACATCGGTTGTTTGATGGGGAGGCGCGATTGGGGGTTGGTCACAACTGCATTTGCCATCCCAGTGATATTTGGCATTTATTTGGGATATGGAGATGGAACTGCTTTTCAGAAAGCCAGGGCTAGCGCGCCAATATTTGATGAAAAATGCAAAAGCGCCGGTGATGAAGTTCATTCCGTCAGAAACGGTGCTAAAGGAGTTTTATTTAGATTGGGGAACAGCAGTTTTGGCTACATCAAAGAAGGACGTTATGGAAGTCGTGGGTGGGGAGTTCTCGGCGAGAGCTTTCTCCACCGAAAACTTCTCCAGTTCATTGAATTCCAAAGAAACTCTAGATCGCTAAAAAATGGTGAAAACGTAATATTCTTTAGAAAAGATTCGAGTGAATCTAAGGAATACAGAGTGGAAGCTCCAAAAAGCGAATATGTTGTAATCGCCAAAGACCTCGTTGATGATCAGGAAAAATCTATAGGCTTATCTGGACGCAAGGTGGAGATCATTGACCTCCGCACTCATGAGGTTGTGGCGTCAAGTACATATTTCGCTAGCACAATGCAGCGCAGGTTCTGTGGCTTTGCGCCAGAAGGTGCTTATAGCGTGAGGGCTTTTATCATTCGGTCACTCAATTTAAAGCCCATAACAAAATAACCATATCGTCGAACTCGTTTGTTTGGATATTGCGGTGTATTGCGGTGACAGTTTACCAAATACACGAAATGCGCCATTCACGACTTCATGACGCGATTACCCCGGCTTGTTGTCACTCGCGCCCCAGGCCCCAGTTACGATTTGGGTCATTGCTTCGGTTCTTCTCGTACATGCTTTCTTTGGTGACGGACTTTGGCTCCCCATCAGAATCAACCCATGAAAAGGTAACTCGCCAGTCGTAGCGCTTGCGGGAATTGCTTGTGTATCTGGTCAGCCTCTTTGTCACTTCAATGCCGTCGACTACGAGCGAACCATTCTTGATATCAGCATCCCAGAATATCTGATTGAGTTCGGTGAAGGTTTTTTCCATACGGCGAATTATCACTTCTCTTCTCTAGGAATGGCGGCGTTGGTCAGATACTTCGAAACGTTCGTATCCACCAATACATTGACTCATTGTGTATCCGCTTGGGTCGTGCTGGCAACCTTTGGGCGACCGTTTTCAACTTTTTATCGTTCGGATTACGGTGACAGTTTCCTAAAGATATAGAATGCGCCATTCATGGCTCCATGGTGCGATTCGCCCGACTTGTCCTTCCCGGTTTCCCCCATCTTGTGACCCAGCGCGGCAACAGGCAGGCGCGGACCTTTTTTGAGGAAGGCGGCAATGAATAGGTGCATTTCGTAAACTGTCACCGTAATGCGCTCATGGCCCC
>JAJFIG010000429.1 GCA_021775195.1 Rhodospirillales bacterium
CGCGCCTGTTCGGCTTCGACATGATGAGCGGCCCCGGCAAGCTCATGGGCTTGGCCGCCTATGGCAAGCCCCGGTTCGCGGCGCCGGATTTCACCGGCAATTTCAACGATGGCCCGCGAAAGCCCGGAGACAAGACCGCCCAACACTGGGCCGCCTTGGCCATGCACGAGGCGAGAAGAAAGGGCTACGACCTGTCGCCCCTTGGCGACCTGACCCGCCTCACTGAGCCCCTGCCCGCCGATCTTGCAGCCAGCGTCCAGCATATGTTCGAGGAGACCATCCTCGGCGCCACCGAGGCCCTCCACGGACTCTTGCGCCAAAATGGAATCAATACCGTGAACCTGTGCATGACCGGGGGCACGGCCCTCAACTGCCCGGCCAATACCCGGGCCCTGAATCAGGGCCACTTCACCGACATCTTCATCGGGCCCGGGAGCATCGACAGCGGCTTGTCCATCGGCGCCGCACAGGCCCTCTATTACAACATCCTGGAAGCCGCCCCGTTCGAGGGCAACAAGGATACGGGCGAATCGTGCGCCTTTCTCGGCCGGGAATTCGGCGATGACGCCATCGACGCCGCCTTGTCGCGCCATGGCGACCGGGTCCGTGTCGAGCGCCTGCCCGATCCGGCCGCGGCCGCCGCGGCACTGCTCGCCGAGGACAAGGTCATCGGCTGGTTCGAAGGCCGCAGCGAGCTCGGCCCGCGCGCCCTCGGCCATCGTTCGATCCTTGCCAACCCCATGCACGCGGACAACTGGCAGCGGGTCAACGACATCAAGGGACGCGAACCATGGCGACCCTTCGCACCCGCCGTCCTCGAGGAAAAAGCGGCCGAGTGGTTCACGGGCGGGCCCTCAAGCTCGCCGTTCATGTTGTTCACGGCCCAGGTTGCCTCCGACCGGTTGCCGGCAATCACCCACAGGGACGGCTCCGCGCGCGTCCAGACGGTATCGCCCCGGGTCGGCCGATTTTACGATCTGCTGCGCCATTTCGAACGGATTTCCGGAGTGCCCGTGGTACTCAACACCTCGTTCAACGGCCCCGGCGAACCGATTGTCGAAACCCCCGACGATGCCCTCGGGTTCTTTGTCGGCTCGGATCTTAACGCCCTGTTCCTGGAAGACCGGATGGTCCTTCACGCCGCGTCCGATCTCCAATTCCCGGAACCGCCCTCCCCGACCGCGTAAGCTCTGAGAACCAAACCTTAACTCTTTCCAGCCTAGAAGTGCATTCGGGGTTTGCCCGGCCGATAGCTGAAACAACAGCGAACGAGGTAGCGGATGACCGACCAGGAATCAGTGAGAGCCGCCAACGACGAATACTACAGGGCCTATAACGCCCGCGATTTCGAAGCCATGGAAAAGATCTGGGCGAAGAACGTCCCTGTAACCTGCATCCATGCAAGCTATCCCAAGCTGACAAACCGCGACGACGTCCTGAAGAGCTACAAGGTGATCTTCGAGGTTCCCAATCTTCCTGAGTCAATCCACCAGCAGGACGACTTCGTGGTCACCGGTGACGTCGCCCTGGTGACCGCCTACGAACGGTGGTCCGGCGGTCAGAAGGTCTTCGCATCGAGCAAGGTTTTCATCCGCGAGGATGGTGAATGGAAACTATTCCTTCATCACTCCAGCCAGGTAACCCAGCGGGTCTTGCGTTCCGGCAAGGAAAGGCAGAAAAAGAACGGGGATGGAGGCTGAACGAAAAACAGGTTCCGAGGCGACAGCCGCCGGTTTAGTTGTTCGCCTGCGCCCCGCCAACTCCGCATCTAACTTGATCTGGAGGCACCAGTGATCATCGACAGCCGCGACCTGCCCGACGGCGAAACCATCGAAACCGACGTCTGCATTATCGGCGGCGGCGCCGCCGGCATCGCCCTGGCGCGGGAGTTCAAAGACCAGCAGGTTCGAGTCTGCGTCGTCGAAAGCGGCGGGCTGGAGTTGGACCCACGGGTCGAAGCCCTGAGCGCCGGCGAAAACGTCGGCCCCTATGCCGTCAATCTGGAGAGCAGGAACCGCTGTCTTGGCGGCTCGACCGCGTCATGGGGAGGGAATTGCGCCCCGTTCGATCCCATCGATTTCGAACCCCGGGAGTACAACCCGCTGGCGGTTTGGCCGATGGCCATTTCCGAACTGGAGAAATACAACGCCCGGGTCGCCGAACTCGTTGGCCTGGATTCGGCACGGTTCGATCCCGAAGAGTTGGCAGGTGCGGACCCCTCTTTCGCCGAAAAACGTATTTCATTTCCCGACTCCCCTGTCCGAACCAAAATCTTTTACCGCAACCGGAATTTGTTCGGTCAAACCTTCCGCGAAGACCTGGCCAGCGAAGACTCCAACATCCAGGTCTACCTTCACGCCTCGGCAACAAACCTCAAAACAGACGGAGACGGACAGGTTGTTTCCGAGGCCGAACTCGGCTGCCTGAACGGCAAGCGTTTCAGTATCAAGGCCGGCCAGTTCGTCCTCGCCGCCGGCATCGAGAACGCCCGCATCCTCCTGTTATCGCGGGACACCCACAAGCAGGGCCTTGGCAACCAGCACGACGTCGTCGGGCGGTACTTCATGAGCCACCTGCTTTTCATGTCCGGCATCACCATCCCCAGCAGACCCGATGTCGACGTCAGCTTCTATGAAGTCGCATTTCATACCGACGACTTCAATGCCGACCACATCCGGGCATTCGGCGGCCTTCAATTGAGCCCGGAAGCTCAACGGGAACATGGGTTACTGAATTACGTGACGTTCATCACGCCCTTGCAGCGGCAAACGCCCATGCTGACCCGGCGGATCGTCGCGCACTACCGCTATGTGATGAAGAACTACAACATCCGCCGGGCATACGCCCTGCGCCATTTCTTCGAACAGGCCCCCTCAGAATCCAACCGCATCACACTGGGCGACGACAAGGACGCGCTTGGCCTGCCCAAGCTACGCATGGAATGGACAATTGGCGATCTGGAAAAGCACACCATCCGCCAGTCGCTGGGAATCCTCAACACCGAATTCCGGCGCAATCGTTTCGGCATGATCCGCAACGACCTGCCGCCCCCGGAGGCCGATTGGCCGGCGGATCTGGCTACCGAATCCCTGCACTTCATGGGCTCGACGCGAATGAGCGACAACCCCAAGACCGGAGTCGTCGATGCCAACTGCCGGGTTCACGGATTGGCAAACCTGTACGTCGCCGGCGGTTCGGTGATCCCAAGCGGTGGTGCCACCATGGTGACCTTCAACATCCTGGCGCTCGCCCTGAGGCTGGCCGATCATCTGCGCCAGGAGATCGGCCAAGCGGCCTGAAGTACTTCAGTTCCCCTCGATCAGGGACAGACAGCGCTCGACGATCCGCGACAACACGTCGGTGTCCGGCGCCTGTTTGATGTCCGCCGCGATGGCCTGCGCCTTGGCCGCCAGTTCCCCGTTCTCGGCGGCCCCGCGCAGCACCGCAGCCATGTCGTCGGCGGAACTGTCTTTCGGCACGCTAATTCCGACGCCATTCCCGACCAGGGCTTCCGCCAGCAACGACCGTTCCAGATAGCGGGGCAGAACCACCTGGGGCCGCCCCATGCCAAGGCAGGCGGCCGCCGTGCCAAGGGCCCCGTAGTGAACGACCAGCGTGCATTTGGGCAGGATGTCACTGAACGGCATAGGCGCATCCAGCAGATGCAGCCCCGGCCTTTCCAATGTGCGCAGGTATTCGGGTTGCGCCCCGCGAAGGTAGACGGTCGCCGGCAAGCCCGCCTTGCTCAGGCCGTCGAGGAGCGTCCCATGATCGGGATGCTCCATCCCCATGTAGACGAAACCGTGGTGCTCCTTGGCCGGCGGCACGGGATCGGGCAGCGGCTCCATCGGTCCGTCGGCCGGTTGTGTGCGGCGATTTCCATAGGGATCGATCAGCGGCAGAACGTAAACGAACTGCCCCTCGGCATCGAATATCGCCGGAAGCCTGGGAAGAGGTGGCGCGCCCCGCTCCCGTTGCACGGCGTTGATGTGGGACAACAGGTCCCTTTGACGGATCAGGGGTTTGACCTTCGGCCGCAGGACCGGAAAGGTCTCCAGGTGGGACGGCGGCATGGAAAACCCCGTTCCCATGGCAACCACGGGAGCACGTCCGCGGGCGGCAATCCCCAGCCCGACGCTGTATTCGGCAACGACCAGCTTGGGTTCGACGAGGTCGATCAGACGGTCCCAGGCACTGAGAACGGCATGGATCTTGTCGAGATTTCCGAACCCCGTGGAAACCAGAACATCGGCGAAGCTCGCGACCTGACCGAGCCGCAAAGCCGGCTCCGCCGGTGGCCGCCACACCGGTGCCTGTATTGCCGTAAATCCGTCCTTGCGAAGATGGGCCGCCGGCGTCACCACGTCGCGCAATGCGATGATCGGGTTGTGACCGTGTTCCCTGAGCCGCCGGGCAACCGCCAGCAGGGGCACCACGTGCCCGAGTCCGGCACCCATCTCCCATCCCATCAGAACGTTGGCCAAAACCGCTTTCCAGACTGTTCCCCGAAGCAACACATGTGACCCTCAGCGCACCGTTACCTGGGACGTGATGGTGAATTCCTGCTGGTCCTTTTTGCCTTTGTCACGGATCACGCGAACCTCGCCCTTGTAGTCGCCGGCGGGCCACGCCGGAGCTTTCCTTTTGCGGCCAAAAATATAAGCCGATCGTCCGCCAATGACCTTCTTGGTCGATTTGAGGACTTTTTGACCCCGAAGAACGGCTCGACCGTTGGGGTCGGTTATACTGAACACCATCGTATCACCGGGCTGCACCCAGAAAGCCTCGAACCAGAGGAACAGTGCCGGGGCATCCCTCGGTATCGTCACCTGGTTCAAACGGCCGTCGCGGATATCGGCCAGGGTTGGTTTGTTCCCGGCAATACCGGCGTGGTACATCTGAACCGGCCGGTAACCCAACTGGGCAAGAACCTTGGGTTTCCACAGCGGTTTGTTGCCGAGGCTGCATTTCTCCGCCGCCAGGCCCACGAACGGATCAACGACGGTTTTTCCATGCCTGACGGTGATGTGCACGTGGGGAAAGACGGTCCGACCGGAAAGACCGACCATACCCAATTGCTGTCCGGCCGCGACCTTGTCGCCGGTTCTGACGGTGACGCTTCCCTTGCGAAGATGGCAATACTGAATCGTCCAGCCCTCGCCGTGGCGGACATGGACGCCATTGCCGCAATCCTTCCCCTTGAGCGCCTTGCGCCCGCCAATCCTGCGCATGTCGACATCCGCCATTCCGTCACGGGTCCCGACCACAACGCCCGGCGCGGCCGCAATCACCGGAAAGCCTTTGCGCATGGCCGCAAGATCACGGATTGCGATATCCGTCCCTTTGTGCCCATCGTAAGTATGAACACCGCAACGATAGTCCTGAATGCCCCTGGTCGGATCCGCATCCACATAATTCGCCACCCAGCAGTCATTACCGGGCGTGCAGCGGATCGGCAAGCCGAGGCTGAGCGTCCCTTTGGTGTCCTGAGCTCGGACATCCGATGGGTCGAGCCCCCAAAGGGCCGCAACAAAGACGCCTGCAATGATCACACGCGCATACTGTCCAATGACCGTCATATCTCTCCAATAACAGCTTTACCCCGGCACGCAAATGGATGGCATGCCTGCGGGCCCCGGTTCTCCAGCGGCCTTTTTGCACCCCAGATAGATAGTGCTCTAGTCGCCAAAGTCCGCCAGGTACGAGTCCAGCGCTTCCTTGGCGCGGCTGAGAAGCTCCGTCCAGTCGCCCCGCGTCGTCTGCCTGAACAGGCGCATGGTCGGATACCACGGTGAATCCTCACGCTCCAGCAGCCACCGCCAGTCGGGCAGGAACTGAAGCAGGACCCAGGTCGGCTTTCCCACGGCGCCGGCCAGATGGGCCACCGACGTGTCCGAGGTGATGACCAGATCCAGGTGCTCCATGATCGCCGCCGTATCCAAAAGCGAGTCCACCTCGGCGCTGTAGTTGGTGATGCGGTCGCCCAGGCCGCATGCGTCGATCTGTTCGATACCATCACCCTTGTGCAGGTTGACGAAGGATGCCTTGGTCCTGCGCACCAGATCGGTGAAATGATGCAGCGGGATCGAGCGCCAGCGGTCGCCCTGGAAGTTGGGATTTCCCTGCCAGCACAGGCCCACCCGCGGCCGCGGCAAAGACGACAGGCGTTCGCCCCACGCCTTGATACGGGGCTCGGTTGCGCGAAGGTATCCGGCCCCATCGGGGATCGTCTCCAGGGTCGTATCCAGGATCATCGGCAGGCTCAGGAATGGCGCGTGGACGTCGAACGGCGGCAACTGGCGGCCACTTTCGATCATGTCGTCGATGCCCGGCAGGTCGTGGAACAACTCGGTCAACAGGCGGTGGCATTCCAGCACCACCCGGCCGCCCTTCGCCGCCACCGTGGGAAGGTAACGGATGAACTGGATGGAATCCCCGAATCCCTGCTCGGCATGAAGCAGGATCGTCCGCCCCTCCAAAGGGGAACCGTCCCAGAGCGGCTGCACGAATTCGCGCTTCCGGGCCATAAACGGCGAATCGCTTTTCCGCTTCCAGCGCCATTCGTGCTCGGCCCATCCCTCGGCATAGTCACCGAGCAGCAGCAGCGTCATGGCACGGTTGAAGCGCGCATCCACATGGTCGGATTCGATTTCAATGGCGCGGTCATAGCTGGCCATCGCCTCGTCAACCTTGCCCAGGTCCTTGAGAGCGTTGGCTAGGTTGTTATGGGCGTCGGCGAAATCCGGTTTGGTCGCGAGTGCCTGGCGATAATAGGAAATCGCCTGTTCCGGTTCGCCCATTTCCTTGTAGAGCGCCCCCAGGTTGTTGTTGGCGCTCTCGTTTTCGGGGGACAAGGCCAGCCCCTCTTTGAAGCAAGTAATTGCCTCGTCCATGTCGCCCCGGTCCTTGAGCATGACGCCAAGGCTGTTGTAGGCCTCGCCGAATCCCGGGTTGATCTCGATAGCGCGCTGGAAATACCGGATCGCCTCCTCCGTCAGGCCCTTGTCCTTGAGGGCATTGGCCAGGTTGCCGCAGGCGTTGGCGAAGTCCGGTTTGATTTCAAGGGCCCGGCGGTAGCACGCGATGGCTCTGTCCAGGTTCCCCTGTGCCCTGTATACGGCGCCAAGGTTGGTGATGACCGAAATATTGTCGGGCTGGATCTTGAGCACCTGCCGATATATCTCGCCAGCCTGCGGATACCGCCCGGCCTTGTAATGGGCGATGGCCAGGTCCAGCGCCGCGTGGGCGCTGACCGGTTTCCGGGCCTTACTGGATTGCGCTGGATCCCCGGCAGTCCTCGAGTTCTCGTCCTCGGCCATCAACCGGATCCGGGTTCAGTTCTCGGGGACCACGTCGA
>JAJFIG010000430.1 GCA_021775195.1 Rhodospirillales bacterium
TGCATGTACCATGACCAGGCCCTGCTGCCGATCAAGACCCTGGCCTTCGACAGCGCCGTCAATATCACCCTCGGATTACCCTTCGTCCGCACCTCGCCCGATCACGGCACGGCGCTCGACATCGCCGGCCAGGGCAAGGCCGACGAGGCGAGCCTTGTTGCGGCCCTGAAGATGGCGGCCGAGGTGGCCGAGCGGCGGCTCCGGCCCGAGACCGGTTGACGAGGCGACGATGGGTTCGGACCGGGACCCGACACTGGACGCTGGCGGTCACGCCAGCCTGCCACCGTTGCGCGAGGTCATCCGTCAGCACGGGCTGAGTGCGCGGCATGGTCTGGGCCAACATTTCCTTCTCGACCTCAACCTCACCGCCCGCATCGCCCGCACTGCCGGGCACCTGAGCGGGATCAACGTGATCGAGGTCGGGCCGGGACCGGGAGGGCTGACCCGGGCCCTGTTGGAGGCCGACGCGGCCATGGTCTGCGCCGTCGAGCGTGACCCCCGCTGCGTCGCCGCCCTGGCCGAGGTCGCGGCCGTTCACGCGCCACGCCTGCAGGTGATCCAGGGCGACGCAATGGAGATGAATCTGGCGGCCCTAGTGCCGCCGCCCCGGCGCATCGTCGCCAATCTGCCCTACAACATAGCGACGCCGCTGCTCATCGGGTGGCTGAAGCAGATCGATGACTTCGACTCCCTAACCCTGATGTTCCAGCGGGAAGTGGCGGAACGGATGACGGCGGCGCCCGGGGGCAAGGACTACGGGCGACTTTCGATCATCGTCCAATGGCTATGCGAAGTGGCGCACCAGTTCAACGTCTCCAGGGAAGCCTTCACGCCGCCGCCCAAGGTCGCGAGCAGCGTCGTCACCCTGACCCCGAGGCCGGAGCCCCTTGCCCCGGCACGGTGGGAGGTATTGGAGAAGGTGACGGCCAGCGCCTTCGGCCAACGGCGGAAGATGATCCGGTCCAGCCTCAAGGCCCTGAACCTGGACCTGGAAGGCGTCGGCGTTGATCCGACGGCACGGGCAGAAGACCTGACAGTGGAACAGTTCTGTGCCCTGGCCCGGGCCTACGCTGAAAAAATTTGATCAGTCTTTAAGACGGAAGGTGATGGGGACGTCGAGGGTGTCGGCGACGGGGACGCCGGCGCGACTCGCAGGCAGGAAACGCCAGCGGCGCACGGCCTTGACCGCAGCCCGGTCGAGGATGCCGTGGCCGCTGCCCGAAACGACGCCGATGATCCCGGTCTCGCCACTGGAGAGCACCTCGACGCGGAGAACAACGCGGCCCTCGTAACCGAGACGGCGAGCCCGGTGGGGGTACCTGGGTGGGGCATTGCCCGCCGAGCCTGAACCGTAACGGGCAGCGACGAAGGCGGGATTGGACACCGCCGCGCCAGCCCCCGGGGCGATGGCCGACAGGGCCGCCGCCACCAAGGCCACCTCAACAGGTTTGCCAATAGCCTGTCCCGCCGTCAGCACAGGCTGCGGCGCCGGCCCGGCGTCGGCCACTGTTGCCGCAGTGGGCTCCGGGTCCGGCTTGGCGGGAGCAGCCGGGACGGCATCGGCGGTCGGCCGGTTCTCGAACATGCGAACCTTGGGCAGCGGCGGCGGAACCGGTATGGGTTTGCGGACGGCCGGGGGTTTCTTCTCAGCCGGAGTTGGGACAGATGGCAGCACTTCCGGAACCCGCAGGGCAACGAGTTCGGGTTGCGGCGATGGGGCAATCTCGGGAACCGACGGCGGATCGGGTTCGGAGGCGGCAACGGGTTCAGGGTCAGGCAAAGGCGGGGCGGGTTCGGATACCGCGACCGCATCCGGCTCGGGCAGAGGCAGGTCGGGGTCTGAAGCGGCAATGGGCCCTGGATTGGGTGGTGACGGCAGTTCGGGCATGACGTCGCTGGACGGGGCAGCGACGGCAGGTTCGGGCAGGTCGGCCGGGGTAGCGGAATCGGCAACTACGCCCTCGGCACCCGGGTCCCTGTCCGCAACCGGCCGTGGATCACCGCCGGGTGCGGGTCCGGTCTCGAATACGATGTCGACGGAGACGGTCTCGATGATCCTCGGCGGTTGGTGGTCGAACATGGTCACGGCGGCGAGGATGGCACCGCCGTGGACCAGGACCGAAACGCCAGCCGCGCCCCACATGAACGAACCGAGGGCACCACGGGACGGGGCCTGACTGTCCGTCGGCATCACCATGGGCCCGCCTCAGACCTTGCCGTCCGTAAGGCCGTCCGGTCCGGGAAGACGGCGCCAGGGGAGGACGAAGGATTCACCCCCGGCCGCCCCGTGGAAAGCTTCGATGTGATAGGTGGCAGCCAGATGTTCGGGCTTCAGAACCTCCGCCGGCGAGCCGTCGCCGACGACCCGGCCATGATCGATAAGAACCAGTCGGTCGCAAAACCGGGCCGCCAGAGCAAGATCATGTAGGACGACGATGACGGCGCCACCGCGGCCGGCCATGCGCTTCAGCAATTCCATGACCTGAAGCTGATGATAGGGGTCCAGGGACGCCACGGGCTCGTCGGCGAGCAGGATCGACGGTTCCGTCGCCAGGGCCCGGGCGAGCATGACCCGCATAGCCTCTCCGCCGGACAGGGTCTTAACCGTGCGTCCCCACAAATGGCTGACGTCGGCATCCTCCATGGCGCGCTCGATGGCGCGGGCGTGGCCGCCGTCAAAGCGCTGCCAGGATGTGCGATGGGGCAGCCGGCCAAGGGCGACCAGGTTCTCCACGGTCAGGGGCCAGTGGGCGACGGCGCCCTGGGGCAGGTAGGCCATGCGCCGGGCGGCTACGCGGCGGTCGAGGGCGGCCAGCGGGCGGTCGCCGACAAGGACGGCGCCGGCGTCGGCCGCCTGAAGGCCGGCGAGGACCCTGAGGAAGGTGGTCTTGCCGGCACC
>JAJFIG010000044.1 GCA_021775195.1 Rhodospirillales bacterium
CAGCGCCTCGTGGGCGCCGTCCAGGCGGTAGTCGGTCCGGGCGTTGTGGTCGAAGCGCCAAAGCGTCCAGCCGTTGGGGTTGTGACAGGTGGCGCATTTGGCGCCGAGGGTTTGGCGATGAACGTCGCCGTCCTTGTGACAGGCGGCGCAGTCGAGACGTGTATCCTTGTAGGCGCCGCTCAGGTGGCATTCCTCGCAGGGGACAACGGCGTGCAGGCCGACGAGGGGAAAGCGGGTCAGGTCGTGGTCGAAGAAGACCTTGGTCTTCCAGCCCGCTTCGTTGTGGCAGCGCTGGCAGGTTTTGCCTTCCTGCCCGGCGTGCACGTCGTTTTTCTTGTGGCACCCGTAGCAGGCCGTTTCCGGTTTCTTCTTGTAGAACGGGTCCCGGTGACAGGCCGCGCACTTGACCTTCGGATGCTTGCCGCGAAGACGGAACCTAGTGTGTTTGTCGTGATCGAAGGTCACCTTCTTCCACTCGGCGGCGGTGTGACAGGCTTCGCACTTGGACCCGTTCACGCCCCTGTGGGTGTCGTCGGGCCGGTGACAGGCATTGCACTCGGTCTTCAGTTTCTGCTTGTCGACCGGGCCTTTGTGACAGGCCACGCAGATGGCCTTGGCATGGCGCCCCCGAAGGGGGAACTTGGTGCGCTTGGTATGGTCGAAGTTGACCTTCTCCCAGCCGGCGATGGTATGGCAGCTTTCGCATTTGGGGCCGTTGCGCCCCTTGTGCTGGTCGTCGCGCTGGTGGCAGGCAAGACACCGGGTATCGAGTTTCACGCCGTATAGGGCCCCGGGATGACAGGCGTCGCAGGTGACCGTGCGGTGCTTGTCGGTCAACCGGTACTTGGTATCCCGGTCGTGGGAAAATGTGACCTTCTTCCACTCCTTGGTCGTGTGGCAGCCCTCGCATTTCTGGCTGTAGCGGCCGGCGTGGGCGTCGTTCAGCCGGTGACAGGAGAAACAGTCCTTGGGCGTCGGCTTGTAGCGCTCGTTGGGATGGCAGGCCTTGCAGGAAACCTCACGGTGCTTTTCGATCAGGGGGAACTTGGTCTTGGCATGATCGAAACGGCCGCGCCGCCAGGTGCGTTCGCTGTGACAGTCGCGGCAGGCCTCGCCGAGGCGGCCCTTGTGGGGCTCGTCCTTCCTGTGGCAGCCGATGCAGAGAGGCGGCGCGTCGCGGTGCTTGGCCTTCGGCTTGTGACAGCCGGCGCAGGCGACCTTGACGTGAGCGTCCTTGAGGACAAAGTCCGTCTCCGCGTGGTCGAAGGTATCCTGGTCCAGTCCGACGATGTCGGCCTTCCGGCCCTTGTGATCGGTGTGACAATGCTTGCACTCGACGGTCCGGATGTCCTGGCGGCGGCCGTGAAAGCCGACTTTTCCGGTCACGTCCGCCGCCACCTTCTTGTGGCAGGCAAGGCAGAGCTGGCGTTGCTTTTCCTTGCTGAACGGTTCGTGGCACTTGTCACAGGTCCCCTCGTGCTCGGCATGACCCTGGACCAGGGGGCCGGGCATGACCAATTGCTCAAGTGTCGTCGCCGCGACGGTGGCGGGATACGACCAACTAGATATGACGGCTGTCACGACCAGCACTCCGATGCGTTTCCACATGGCCCCCCCATCCGCCGGCGATCAGTAGAGGTGCACGGCAAGGACATGGACCACGCCCGATATCAGGAGCATGAAAAACAGCGGCAGGTGCAGCACGTGCCAGAGCGCGAACAGGCGCTCGTAGAAACTGAACTCGGCAACCTTGCGCACCCCCGCCAGATAAGCCGAAACGTAGCGGCGTGCCGCCTTTTCCTGGCGCCGGCGTTCATCGGCCGTCCAGCCGGCCCGCCGCGCGGTCACCCGGAAGGCACGGCGCAATCCGGCGCGCAGGGCGTAGCGCATCCACCAGGTCCTTACGCCCGTGGTGAAGAGACGGCCCATGCCGTGGACGACGCTCGGGGGGCGGGACAGCACCTCCGCCTCGAAGGTCCGCAGCCGCTCCCTCAGCGCCGGCGCATAGCGAAACACGGTTCCCAGACGGGTCCGGTCGGTCTCGGTTTCCTCTTCCAGATCCCGAAGACTGGCGCGGCGGCCAAAGAGGCCGTGGTGGATCCTGGAATAGAAGTAGCGTCCGATCAGGCCGCTTCCAGCGACCAGCAGCATGGCGATCAGGGCGACGCTGCTGTTCATGGAGCCGAGCTTGAAGTTGGCGTGAAACAGGATCAGGACGGGCCCGGCGATGCCGAACACCATGTGGGCCCGGAACCAGTGCCGTACCGGCCCCAGGGCGCGCATGAACCGCGTCTTCTTGCGCAGCGGGTAAAGCAACAGCAGAACCATCAGGACGCCGCCGACGATCCCCAGCGCGTACCCCAGCCCCGACTCCGCGGTCAGCAATTCGGCGCCGCGGATACGCCAGCCGCCATAAAGGGCAATGCCGACCAGGGTCAGGAAAACCGGGGCATGAAAGCCTGCCTTCCTGCGCGCCGGCGCGGGCGAGGCGGCTTCGGACGTGCCTTGATCTCGGGGCCGCGGCGCGGCACTGGTCGCTGAGGCCCCGATCGTATTGTCGACGACGGCCCCCGCGGCGGAAGCGGTGTTCATGGCATGGCTCTTCGGTTGAAAACCAGTATTGTCAAATAATCGTCTCGCATGCGCCCACTCCCAGATTTTCGCGCGACCCCGGCGTATACGGGATGTCCCCTATATTGATCAGCGGGAATATCACGCCGAAACGCCGGTCCGTGGTTGTGACATTTCTGTGTGAAGTCTCTTGCATTACCGTGAATTGATGGCCAAGACCCTTCTCGCCGTGGCATAATTTTCCAAACTTGTCCTGTCGTGAGCTTCTCCAGCTTCGGTATGCGGGGCCAGAATTTTAGGGGGCTGGAAACCGAAAATTATTAAATAACAACGTGGTAATAAATTCGGTTAACCATATTCGTTGTGTCACAATGGACGAAGATTTCTTGTTATCCTAATATTTTATTTTAGTTAAAATAGTACCTATAAATTTAACTAATTTATTACTTAATTTTTTAGTTATGTTTCTTTGAAGCGGAGGCGGCTTCCAAATGGCGGTTACCAAGGCGGGCGCGAGGGTGAAAAAGCAAGTCAAGGACCGGCATCGGCCCCGATTCGTTCGCTGGACGGTTGGATTTCTTATTTCGGCGGCACTGGTGTCGGCCGTGGCGGCCCTGATCGCCGTGCCACCGGCCGATGCCTACCACGAGGCAACCGAGCCGTCGGACGGCACGGTGAAAAGCTTCATCAAAGTGTGGCCGCCGGTCCAACCCCCCGCTTTCGATTTCCGGGACGGCGACGGCAATATCCTCGACCTGACCCGGTTCCGGGGCAAGGTCGTGCTCTTGAACATCTGGGCCACGTGGTGCCCGCCCTGCCTCAGGGAGATGCCGGCCCTGGACCGCCTGCAGGCCCGTCTCGGCACGGAGGACGTCGTCGTGGTGCCGCTTTCCATCGACCGCGACGGCCGGCCCGTGGTCTCCCGCTATTACACCCGGCTGGGGTTGCGCCACCTGGGCATCTACCTCGACCCCGTCAAGGCGTCGGGAAAGGGCTTCCCCATCGATGTCCTGCCCGCCTCCTTCATCCTCGACAGGGAGGGAAACATGGTCAGCTTCCTGCGCAGTTTCGTCGATTGGGACGCCCCGGAAGCGGTTGTGATGTTGCGCGATTACGCCGCCCGGGCAGCAAAATGAGCACATATCCTAAATAAATTTATATAGTATTTAATAAAATTAAAATATTACGAGAAATAAACGGCCTGTGTTATTAACCGGCGCAATGAATAACCGACACCATAGGGAAGCTTTGCGTCAATACGGGATTCTGGGATGTTAGCGCCCTCGACCCTCACCCTACTTGTATATTTTGTTCCCGCCGCCGCGATCCTGTCCCTTTACATGGGCTTGCGGGCACGGCGGCATCGACGGTCGACGGTGTGGCGGGACGAATCGGTCAACGCCGGACTGACCGAGCCGGCCTCCCTTCACCCCATTATCGATCCGAGCCGTTGCATCGGTTCCGGCGCCTGCGTCCAGTCCTGCCCCGAGAACAACGTCCTCGGCCTCATCGACGGCAAGGTCGATCTGATCAACCCGACCCATTGCATCGGCCACGGCGCCTGCAAGGCGGCCTGTCCCATGGACGCCATTTCCCTGGTTTTCGGAACCGAGAAGCGGGGCGTCGACATCCCCGTCGTCCATCCCAATTTCGAGACCAACGTGCCCGGCCTCTTCATCGCCGGCGAACTGGGGGGCATGGGACTGATCCGCAACGCCATCGAGCAGGGGCGTCAGGCCCTGGAAGCGATCCGCGATCTCGCCGGCATCGGATCGGGGTCCCAGCTCGACCTGGTGATCGTCGGCGCCGGGCCGGCCGGGTTCTCCGCCTCCCTGGCGGCGCTGCATCACAAGATGAGCTTCGTCACCGTGGAGCAGGACTCGCTCGGCGGCACCGTCGCCCATTTCCCCCGCGGCAAGGTGGTGATGACACAGCCGGCGCATCTGCCGATAGTCGGCAAGACGAAGTTCACCGAGACAACCAAGGAGACGCTGCTCGAATTCTGGCAGGACGTGGAGCAGAAAACCGGGGTCGAGATCAACTATCACGAACGCATGGAAACCATCACCCGCACGGCCGACGGCTTCGAGGTCAAGACCTCCCGCGACACCTATCGCACCCGGGCGGTGCTGCTGACCATCGGCCGGCGCGGCACGCCGAGGAAGCTGGGCGTTCCGGGCGAGGATCAGAACAAGGTGGTCTACCGGCTGATCGATCCCGAGCAGTACCGGGGCCAGCATGTGCTGGTAGTCGGGGGCGGCGACAGCGCGCTCGAGGCGGCGACCAGCATCGCCGCCGAGCCGGGGACCACGGTGTCGATCTCGTACCGCAGCGAGGCCTTCAGCCGGGCCAAGGAAAAGAACCGCCAGAAGATCAAGGACGCGGAAGCCGAGGGCCGTCTCAAGGTGCTGATGAAATCCGCCATCAAGCAGATCACCCCGACCCATGTCGAAATCGAGTGGGAGGACCAGATGCTCGAGTTCGAAAACGACGCCACCATCATCAGCGCCGGCGGCATCCTGCCAACGCCGTTTCTCAAGGAAATCGGCATCATCGTGGAGACCAAACATGGAACGGTGTGAGCAACGGCGCCTCGCCATCGCGCTCCTGGCAGCGGCGGTATTGACCGGCTCCATCACCCTGCCGGCGGACGCCGGGACGCTGGACGACGCCAAGGCCGCAACCCGGGTGCGCGATTTCGGCCGTGCCGCGACCCTGTTGACGGGTCTCGCCAAGGCCGGCGAGGCGGAAGCCCAATACCGGCTGGCGAGCCTCTACCGTGGCGGGCGCGGGGTCGCCAAGGATCCGGGGGAAGCGTTCACCTGGATGCTGAAGGCGGCGCGGCAAGGGCACGTCAAGGCCCAGTACAATCTGGCGGTCATGTACCAGACGGGCGCCGGCGTCACCGCCAGTCTCGCGGAGGCCATGCAATGGTGCGCCAAGGCGGCGGCGGGGAAACACCCCATGGCCGTTGCCCGGCTGGAACACATGCAGTCCCTGGGCGATCTGGCGGTGGCCTCGGGCCCGGCGGAGGAAAAAGAACCAACCCAGGTGGCCTCCTTGCCCGCTCCCGCGGCGACTCCGGAAGCCCTGCTCAGGGCCGCCCACAAGGGACGGCGTGACGACATCGTCAAGCTGCTGGGCAGGAAAGTCGGTGTCAACGACGCCGGCCAATATGGCCGCACGGCGCTGATCGAGGCCGCCGAGCACGGTCACGGTCCCACCGTTTCGACGTTGATCGCCTACGGCGCCAACGTCGCCGCCCGGGACAATTACGGCGACAGCGCCCTGCTCATCGCCGCGAGCACCGGCAAACCGACCGTGGTCAAGGCCCTGCTGGCGGCCGGCGCCGATGTGAACGACCGGGATTCCCTCGGCAACACCCCCCTGATGATCGCCGCCGGCAAGGGACATCGCGGGGTTGTGACGGCCCTGATCGCCGCCGGTGCCGGGGTCAACGAACGGAACCGTGCCGGGCGCACGGCGCTGACCCTGGCCGCCAGGAAGGGACGGATGGAGATCAAGGGCCTGCTCGTGGCCGGCGGTGCCGACGAGGAGAAAACCGGCGCCAAACCACGGCCCGCTCCGGTGATCACGGCCAAGGATCTGGCAACGCCATCGCCGAACGTCGCCGAGGCCAACGCCCCCGCCTACGCGGGATGGTCGACGCTGATGGTTGCCGCCTGGCGGGGTCATACGAGCGCCGTGCGGACGCTGGTTGCCAAGGGCGCCGACCCCAACGTCGCCGACGAGGACGGGCACACGCCGCTGACCCGCGCCGCCTGGAAAGGACATGCCGCGATCGTCGCCGCCCTGCTGACGGCCGGTGCCGATCCCCGGGTCACGCTGGTAAGTGGAAAGACGGCGGTCATGCTGGCGGCGGAAAAGGGTCATACGGGAACCGTGCGCCGGCTGCTGGACGGCGGCGCCGACGTCAATGCCCGTCACGCCGGGGCGGGGACGGCCCTGATCGGCGCCGTGCGCGCCGGCCACGGGGAAACCGTCGACCTGCTGTTGAAAGCCGGGGCCGATACCGGCATGACCGACGGCGACGGCACGTCGCCGCTGATGGCCGCCGCCCGCCTGAACCGGGGTACCATGGCACGGACGCTGCTTGCCACCGGCGCCCGGGTGGTCGAGCGCGACGGCGACGGACGCACGGCGCTGTGGTTCGCCGCCGACGGGGGTCATGACGATCCGGTGTCGGCGTTGCTCGACCGGAACGCCAACCCCAACACGGCGGACGACGCGGGACGCTCGCCCCTGTCACGGGCCGCCGTGCAGGGCCACGCCGGTGTGACGGCGACCTTGATCGCCGCCGGGGCCGACGTGCTGGCCCCGAACCGCCTCGGCAACACGCCGCTGATGCTGGCCGCCAGCCGCGGCCATGACGCCGTCGTCGCCCGGCTGCTTGCCGCCGGCGCCGAAATCGACACCAAGAACACCACCGGCAATACCGCCCTGATGCTGGCGGCGAAGGGCGGATACGGGGACGTGGTCAAGGCCCTGCTGGACGGCGGCGCCAATCCGCAGCTTCACAACAAGAAGCGCGAGCGGCCCCACATGCTCGCCGCCGCCCAGGGACACGACGAGGTCGTCGCCATGCTCGAAAGCCACAACGAGGGCAAAAGCTGGTTGCGGCGGCTGTTCTAGAGCCCTAGACCCCCTTGCGCAGATCCCGGATGATCTCGCCGGCCGCGTTGTGGCCGGGCAGGCCGGTGACGCCGCCGCCGGGATGGGCACCCGATCCACACATGTAGAGGCCGGCCACCGGGGCCCGGTAATCGGCGTAGCCGGCGGCCGGGCGCAGGGAATAGATCTGATCCAGGTGCAAGGCGCCGTGGAAGATGTCGCCGCCGGTCATGCCCAGGTCCCGCTCCATGTCGAGGGGCGAGTTGACCTGGCGGGCGATCACCGAGGCGCGGAAGTTGGGGGCGTAGCCGTCCACGGTGTCGATGATCAGATCGGCGACCCGGTCACGGACGTCGTCCCAGGAACCACCGCCGGGCAGCTCGGGATTGAAATGCTGGCAGAAGAGGCTGGCGACGTGATGGCCGGGCGGCGCCAGGGTGTCGTCGATGGTCGATGGGATGCACATGGAGACGATGGGCTTTTGCGCCCAGCCGGTGGCGCGGGCGTCGTCGTGGGCCTGCTGGATGTAATCGAGGGACGGGCAGATGTTGACGGTGCCGTTGAGGCAGCGGGCCGGGTCGTCCATGGACCGAAGCGCGGTGAAGGCGGGCAGTTCGCTCAAGGCGACGTTGATGCGGAAGGTACCCGAGGCCGAACGCCAATGGTCCATACGGCGGCGGAAGTGGGCCGGCAGCAGGGCCGGATCGACCATGCGGGTGTAGAGTAGTTTGGGGTTGAGGCTCGAGGCCACGGCGCGGGCGCGGATCACCCGGCCGTCGCCGAGGACGATGCCGGCGGCGCGGCCATTTTCGGTCAGCACGTCGCGCACCGGGGCCTCGGTCTCGATGTCGGCGCCGGCGGCGGCGGCGGATTTCGCCATCGCCTGGGTGATGGCGCCCATGCCGCCCCGGGCGTGGCCCCAAGCGCCGGCGTGGCCGTTGACCTCGCCCATCATGTGATGGAGGAGGACGTAGGCGGAGCCGGCCTGGTAGGGGCCGACGAAATTGCCGATCACCCCTTCGTAGCCGAGGTCGCCCTTGATCGGGGCGCCCTCGAACCACTGATCGAGATAGTCGCCGATGGACATCGTCATCAGTTCCATCAGGGCCGCCTGCAGGTCGGGGGTCAGCTTGCGCAGCCGGTTGGCGGCATCCAGTACCCCGAGGGCATCGCGCCAGCCACCGCCGACGTTGGGCGGGGGACGCCGGGCCAGGGCCCGCAGGACGCCGCCGACCTCGGTCAGGCGGCGCTCGAATTCCTCGTAGATATCGGGGTCCTTGTCCGAGAACTTGGCCAGTTCGCGTTTCATGATCCCGGGGTCGCGGCTGAGCCACAGGTATTCGCCGCCGGGGAGCACGTTGACGCGTCCCGAGGTGCGCTCGATGATGCTGAGCCCATGCTTGGCGAGCTCCAGGTCGTCGATGATCTTCCGGTCGAGCAGGCTGACGACGTAGGAATAGACCGAGTTGCGGTAGCCGGGGTGGAACTCCCCGGTGATCACGGCGCCGCCGACGATCGGGCGGGCTTCCACCAGTTTCACCGTCAGGCCGGCCTTGGCCAGGTAGGCGGCGCAAACGAGGCCATTGTGCCCGGCGCCGATGACGGCGACGTCGTAGACGGTGTCGGCCATGGCGTCTGTTCCTGATTTCCTCCGCCGGCGGGGGTCCCCCGCACCGGACAGCCTACAAGGTGTTGAATACGATAGGCCATCCCGGCGTCCATTACATTGGCGAGAGGTGTGTCCTTTGGGTGCCGTCATCCGGCATTCAGGCAGAAGTGTCGGGATTGTTTGCACTTTCGCACGGCACCAAAAAGGCGCCTAAATCCATAAAAACAATAGGGAAATTACCTGGCGCGCACTATGGCGCCTGGCCAGACACTTTTTGGTGTCGGAATTTCTTACAGTTTGGAGCCGTTATAAATTTCCAACTTAATCCCTTGTTATAGAATAAAAAATGAGCCCTGGTCAGAATTCGAACAACGCCGAGGCCGTAAAATGTGTCGGGATTCTTTACACATTTGCTACTCCCGCGACAGTCCGCATTTCTAAGTCTTTGAAACGACGACATTTCTCCAGTCTGGCACGAATCTTGCGTCGAATATTTATAAGGTACACGGGAAATGCTGCTACTCAACGAGGGGACGCGTTGTACAATGGCAAGAATAACCAGCAAAATCACAGTTTGTGCACATTTGATCATCGCCGCGGGGATGTTGGCGGGCATCACGTCGAAGGCCCATGCGTTCGGGCTCGACGGAGTCGTCAACGGCGCCGCCGAAGGCTACACGGACCAGTATAGCGTCGGCTTCCTCCTCGATGACGGCGGCTCGGGCATCCCGGTGAGCGGCGGCCAGCTTTTCATCGGCCGCGATGGTGCCGCCGGCGACATCTACGTCGGCCTGATCCTTCCCTCCAACCCCAGCCCCAACGGTTTCATCGACAACGTTTATGGCGAGGCGGCATTGAGTCCGGCAAACAATTGGAACAACCCGCCTGCCTCTATCGTCAACCATCCGTTCGAAAAGCTGCAAAAGAGCGACGGGTGGGAATTTGATCTGAGCATAGGGGGTGGACCTTCCGCATTCGTCGAGGTTGATTACCTCGAAGGCGATCAAAAGAACAACATCGTGGCCAACCCGACGGCGATTATTGTGTCGAATGGCGGGGGCGCGCTGGTTGGGGTCGCGAGTTCCCTGGAATACAACCTGGCCCAGGGCGTGCTTGCCGGGGATGCGGGGTGCGACAGTACGTCCAACGGTGGTGCCGGCTGCAAGTTCGGCGATCAGACAAACTCGCCTGACCCTGGAAACCTCACGCCGGATGCCAATTGGGAGCAGTCGGTCCAATACGAACTGCGCTTTGCCGGCGGGGCCTTCACGCCGGGGACGACGATCGGGTTGGCCGATATTTCCAATGCCATCGTGCACGCGTCCCCGAACTTTCAGGATGAAGATAAGAGAGTCAGGGTCCCGTGCCTGGAAGACAGTAACTGCGAGACGATGACCGTCAACAATGGTGGCGGTAATAACGGCACCGACGTTCCCGAGCCCGGAACCCTGGCCCTCTTCGGTCTCGGTCTGGCCGGGCTCGCCGTTCTGCGCCGGCGCCGGCAGCCCGCCCCCGTTCGCCGTTAACCGCCCTTGAGCCGCCGCAGGAGCGCACGGGCCTCGGCGGCACCATCGAATTTCTTTCCTGACTTCAGGACCTGCTCGAGTTCGCGGCGCGCCTCCTTGGCGCGCCCGAGCCGGCTCAACGCCACCGCCAGGTGGTAACGCACCTGCGGCTCCTTCGACGCCCGGGCGCGGGCGTCGCGCAAGTACTTGAGACCGCGCGCCGCATCCCCCTGCTGGACCAGGATCCATCCCAGGGTATCGATCACCGCCGCCTGACCCGGGGCCATCTTGTAGGCTTTCTCGGCATAGGGCAGGGCACGCTGGTCACCGGCCCGTTGATAGATCAGGGCCAGGTTGTTGA
>JAJFIG010000431.1 GCA_021775195.1 Rhodospirillales bacterium
TGGCGCAAGTCTTGCTTGCGGTACAGATCCCGGGCCCTCCCGAAGGCCTTGCCCGCATCCTCAAGGTCTTTGCCGTTTCTGGTCAGTTGCCCGAGCATGAATAGGGCCGAACCAAGGTTGTTCTGGGTTGCTGCCCAAAGAAGCGGGGTATCGCTCCGAGTGCGCACCGCCAACGAATCCCGACAGGCGTCTGCCGCCTTGGCGATCAAATCGGGGTTGCGCAGATGCTGGCCCAGGACTTGGCCAGCCTGGGCGAAATTATTCAATACTTCGGCCCAGATCAGCGGTGTATTGGCGCGGTTATAGACCTGCAGGGCCGACTGATAGGCACTCAACGCGCCCTTCAGCAGCTCGGTGTTGCCGGTGTGGGCGTCAAGCCGGTAAAGGACCAGACCCAGGCGGTTCTGGGACGCAGCCCACTGGCGGGAATGGGCGGTTCTGGTCAATACCTGCAACGCGGCCCGCAAGGCAGTGGCGGCGGCTGTGAGGGTGTCGGCCCCACGGTGGTGCTCGGCGAGGATGTGAAGAATTGCGCCAAGATGGGCCTGGGTGAGAGCCCAATCAGAGGGGGTTTCCTCCGCCGTCAGGTCTTCCAGGGCCTCGCGGTAATTCAGCGCCGCCATCTGGAAACGATCGGCGGAACCCAGATACACGGCGACGGTGGCGACGGCGTTGGCGAATGCCATGCGCAGGCTCCCGCGTTCCCGTGCCGTCAGTTCGCCAGGCAACGAGCGGAGCACGGCGCCAGCGGGTTCAAGAGTCTTGGCAAGGAGAGCCCGCAAGGTGCGTCGTCGGCGTTCGTTCGCGGGGACCGCGGCGGCCAGCGCGACGGCATGAAGAAGGGGGGCGAAGTCGGCGCCGAATCCGATCGGCAGGCAAAGAGTGCTCGTCAGGGCCAGGGCGCCGGGGCGGTCCTCGTCATCGGCGATCGCCGAGACAAGTCGTAAATGGACGCTGGTTCCCGGCGGCGGGACCTCACCCCAAGCCAGCAGGTCGCCTCCCGCTCCCTTCAGCCACTCCCGGCCTATCTCCGCCATGGCGGAGATGTGCTCTGGCGGTGTGTCGGCGGTGACAAGTTGTGCCGTGACTTTGGCTGCCCGCACGCGGAGGCCGGGCTGTTTCCCGAGGACTTTCAGAATCTGGCCCGTGACGTCGGTGCCGGCCTCGTCGACAATTTGCGCGAGGCGTAGATCAAGGTGCCCGGGCCCGACGGCGCGGTACCAGTCCGAGAAGCGGTCTAGAAGACCAGGTCCAGAGGGCTCACGCCCTTCGTCATTGACAGCGCTGGAAGGTGAATCTCCGGCGTCCTGAGCTTGCAAGGGTTCGGCGGGGTGGGGTTTGGGGATGACCTCGACGACGACGCGACCGACGGCGCGGATTGTGGCGGCATAGACGCCGTGGTCGTGTTCGGCGCTTGTGCCGAAACGCTCGCCGGTTGACAAAATTGCGGCGCGTTCCAGTCCGCGGGGGGTGGCCTTGAGCAACTCGGCCGTGCCCTTGAGGATGACGAAGGCGACGTCGCCGACGTCACCTTCGCGGCAAATGAAGTCTCCGTCCCCGTATTCGCGTTGGGTGTCTTCCAAAAGGCACCTCGGTCACGCCCTGATCCGATGAGAAGCCGGCGCCTCACAGGCACGGTGCCATGTTGCCCGGCGCCGCGTGGCCGGTCAACGGTCCGGTCCCCAGGGAAGAGGTGGGCGCACTGTCGCCTTCGGGCACCCGTGCCGCGTCGGCGGTTTAACTGGACATCATCCGACGTCGGACGCTAAGACTCTCTTGAATTTCGAATTAAACGTGACCTGACTGGCGGCACGGAACAAAAGTCCACGGGCGACGGCCCCAAGACGAGAATCAAGAGCAGGCGAAACATTACTGATCCTGCCGAATAATAAGAGAGGGGAGGAATTGAAACCGCAAATCACGGCCTGTGCCGTCGCGCTTGTTCTCTCCATGATCGGCGCCGTCCCGGCCACGGCGGGGACATCGGGCGCCGTCTACGATATGAATGGATTTCTCAACCAACGCCATCCCTTCGACACTCAACAGGCGCCGGCGGCGGCTCCGGTCACGACGCCGACGATGCCGGTGTCCCCGCTTCGCCCGGCGCCCCGCCGCCAAGCCCAGTCGGTGCCGGCAAAGGCTCCGGCGCCGACAGCGCCGGCTCTCCGGAAGACGAGCCGGCCGGAACCACCAACAGCACAGAAGCGGGACTCCGGGTGGGGCCCGGGAAATTTCGTTTCGGAGATTCGTGGCGGTGTCCTCGCCCACGACCAGGGACCGTTCAGCTCCAACAAGGAAGACGGTGTCGATCTCAATCTGGAGGTCCTGTTCAATTCACCCGGATTCCTGGACCTGATCTTGTCTCCACGGCCTCATGCCGGCATCACCGGCAATACCTCGGGCGATACCAGCCAGTTCTATATCGGTCTGGGCTGGGAGTGGACGTTCTTCGAGAATTGGTTCGCCGGGCTTACCCTGGGGGGCGCCGCCCACGAAGGCGAACTGAGCACCTCGGACGGGGCCCGCGATAAGAAGGAACTGGGCTGCCGTATCCTGTTCAGAGGATCCGTTGACCTGGGTTATCGGTTCCGCGGTCCCCATTCGGTGATGGCGCACTTCTCCCATATATCCAACGCCAAACTGTGCGACCAGAACGATGGCCTGGAAAACATCGGCCTCAGGTACGGTTATCGGTTCTGACGGGAACGATCCCGGTGGACGCCGGAATGTCGTGCGGAAACATCCATATCACGGATAATACTTAAAGCGGGAACTCCTGGCGGTAGCCGGCGCGCAGGTAGTGGATGTTGTCGCGGACGCCGATGCGTACCGTGTCGGGGCCACCGCGTCGGGGGGAGATAACAAGCTTGCGGGTGCTCAGGCTCACGTCCAGCCACATGCCCTGGTAGCGCAGGTTGAAGGAAAGACCGTCCAGCATATCGGGAAGCAGGGGGTCGAAAAACAGGATGCCGTCGCGAATTTCGACTCCCATGTAGC
>JAJFIG010000432.1 GCA_021775195.1 Rhodospirillales bacterium
GGCCTCGAGGTCGTCGGCGGTGTAAAGGGGCTTCACGGCGATGCCCTCGGGCGTCATGCGCGCCCGGTCGTCGGGAGACACCCCCTTCAATTCGGAACTGGCGGCGGCCTTCCAGTCGCTCACCGTTTGCTTGGGAAACTCAGGCATTGCAACGTCCTCCGCACCGGGAAGGGGCAAGTATACCCAAGGGCGCGAGCACGGGGGTAATGAATTCCAGGTCGCACAATATGTTGCGTACGAGCAGGATTTCGCAACGATCACCGCTATATATTGGTGGCGGGGTTGCCCGGCGTCCGCAAATATAGTAAAAACTTGGCAGACCATGCCATCTGCACCCAAACCCTAACATCACGGAGGAAACGCCCAAAACCCATAGGTAAAGGTTGTTTTGCCCGGGCTGCGTGCGTGACAATAGGAACATGAGCGAAGAGTGGACGTCGGAACGTGTCAGCGCACTTGTGGCCCTTTGGGAAGAAGGCCTTCCAACCAGCGAGATCGGCCGCCGCCTGGGCGTGACCAAGAACGCCGTGGTCGGCAAGGTCCATCGGCTCGGCCTGCCGAAACGCCAGTCACCCATTCGCGAGAAGCCGAAGGAGGTCACCATCATCAAGATGGAGGGCTTGACCGCCGGCATGTGCAGCTGGCCCGAGGGCGATCCGGGGACCGCAAATTTCCAGTTCTGCGGAAAGCCGGCCCTCGACAGCAAGCCCTATTGCGCCGACCATTGCAGCAAGGCCTACGTGAGAAATACCCGGGACCGGTCGAGCGCCGCCAGGTCGAACACCGCCAGGTCGAACGCCGCCAGGTCCTCGGCCGCCTGAGGTTCCCCGCTTCCTACCGAAAACCCCGACACGGGAGCCCGCCACCGCTTGGCGGGGCCGGCGAGGCGGCAACATCGTCATCCGGCGGACAACAAGAGCCCGGCCGCGAATTATTTCCGGGACAAAATCAATTTCGACCTCCGCCGCTCAAGCATTTTTTGAAACAATGCCTCTTTCTTTCAATGCGGCGATAATTTGCTCGGCGGCGTGTTCGGCACTGGTGTTGTCCCCGTCGATGTGGATTTCCGGCGCTTCGGGAGCTTCGTAAGCTGAATCGATCCCGGTGAAGTTCTTGATCTCCCCAGCCCGGGCCTTGGCGTAGAGCCCCTTGGCGTCGCGTCGTTCGCATTCTTCCAGCGATGTATCGACAAACACTTCGATGAATTCTCCAGCCTCGACGATATCCCGCGCCATGCGGCGTTCAGCGGTGAACGGCGAGATGAAGGAAACCATGGTGATGATCCCGGCATCGACGAAAAGCTTGGCGGATTCCCCGACCCGGCGAATGTTTTCCACCCGGTCTGCGTCGGTGAAGCCAAGGTCGCGGCTAAGGCCGTGGCGTACGTTGTCCCCGTCGAGAATGTAGGTGTGGCAGCCTACTGAGTGGAGTTTCATTTCCACTAGGTTGGCGATGGTGGATTTACCGGAGCCCGACAAGCCTGTGAACCACAGAACGCAGGGCTTTTGCCCTTTGATTTGGGCTCTGGCTTCCTTGTGGATGTCGAGCGCCTGCCAAGGAATGTTGGCGGCCCGGCGCAGGGCGAAGTCCACCATTCCCGCACCAACCGTCGCGTTTGTGAAACGATCGATCAGGATGAAACCGCCGGTGCGGGGGTTGTCGTCGTATGAGTCGAACGCCAGGACGCGATCGAGGGAGAAATTACAGATCCCAACCTCGTTCAGTTCCAGAGTTTTGGCCGCCACATGCTCCAGGGTATTGACGTTGACTTTGTATTTGAGGTCGGTGATCTGGGCCGACGTGGTCGAGGTTCCGATCTTGATGAGATAATTACGGTGAGGCAGCAAAGGCTCCTCGTGCATCCAGATCAGCTTGGCCTCGAACTGGTCGACGACATCGGGACGGTCGTTCGCGGCCGAAATCATGTCGCCCCGGCTTATGTCGATTTCGTCTTCCAGGGTCAGGGTCACGGCCTGACCGGGACCGGCGCGGTCAAGATCGCCGTCAAAGGTGACGATCCGCTCTACCTTGGAGGTCTGGCCCGAAGACGGGACAACGATTTCCTCTCCCGGTTTTATTGCCCCGCTGGCGATGGTGCCCGAAAAGCCGCGAAAATCCAGGTTGGGGCGGTTGACCCATTGTACCGGCATCCGGAACGGTTCCTGCCCGGCATCGGACGCGACGTCCACCGTTTCCAGGTAGCCCATCAGGGTCGGGCCGAAATACCATTGGCTGTGGGCCCCAGGCTCTATCACGTTGTCGCCCTGAAGGGCGGAAACGGGAATGGCGGTGATTTCCTCAAAGCCCAGATTGGCGGCAAAGTCTTCGTATTCCTGCTTGATCGCCTCGAACCTATTCTGATCGAAGTCGATCAGGTCCATCTTGTTGACCGCCAGCACCACCTTCTTGATTCCCACCAGCGACACGATATAGCTGTGGCGCCGGGTTTGAGTGAGAACGCCTTTGCGGGCGTCGATCAGGATCACCGCCACATCGGCGTTGGATGCCCCGGTCGTCATGTTGCGGGTATATTGCTCGTGCCCCGGCGTGTCGGCGACGATGAACTTGCGCTTGTCGGTCGAGAAGAACCGGTAGGCCACGTCGATGGTAATGCCCTGTTCGCGCTCTGCCTGGAGCCCGTCGAGCAAGAGAGCGAAATCGATGCCGTCGCCCTGGGTACCGACCCGTTTGGAGTCGCTTTCGAGGGCGGCGAGTTGGTCTTCGAAGATCAGTTTGGAATCCCAAAGCAGGCGCCCGATCAGGGTGCTCTTGCCGTCATCGACGGAGCCACAGGTGATGAAGCACAAAAGGCCTTTTTCTTCCTGGGCTTTCATATAGGCATGGATATCGGTGGCGATCAGATCCGATTTGTGGGCCATCAGAAATACCCGTCTTGCTTTTTCTTTTCCATCGAACCGGCCTGGTCATGATCGATCATCCGGCCTTCACGCTCGGAACTGCGGGTCAACAGCATTTCCTGAATGATCTCGGGCAGGGTGGCGGCTTCGGATTCGACCGCTCCGGTCAGCGGATAGCAGCCAAGGGTGCGGAAGCGGACCGAACGCATCTCCGGTTTCTCGCCGGGATCAAGGGGCATTCGTTCGTCATCGACCATGATCAAGCTGCCGTCGCGCTCAACCACCGGGCGCTCGGCCGAAAAATAAAGCGGCACGATCGGAATATCTTCGAGATAGATGTATTGCCAGATGTCCAACTCGGTCCAGTTGGAGAGCGGGAAAGCGCGGATGCTTTCGCCCCTATTGACCCGGGCGTTGTAGAGGTTCCATAGCTCGGGGCGCTGGTTCTTGGGGTCCCAGCGGTGGCTTTTGGTGCGGAACGAGAAAATACGCTCCTTGGCCCGGGATTTTTCCTCGTCCCGGCGCGCCCCGCCAAAAGCGGCATCGAAGCCGTATTTGCTCAGCGCCTGCTTCAAGGCTTCGGTCTTCATCACATCGGTATGAAGGGCCGAGCCGTGGGTGAAGAGATTGATCTTCTTTTTGACCCCGTCTTCGTTGATGTGCACCAGCAATTCGAACCCGTATTCCGTCGCCATCCGGCCGCGGAATTCGATCATTTCCTTGAACTTCCACGTTGTGTCCACGTGCAGCAATGGGAATGGCAGCGCAGAGGGATAGAACGCCTTGCGTGCCAGATGCAGCATCACCGAGGAATCCTTGCCGATCGAATAAAGCATCACCGGCTTTTCAAACTCGGCGACGACTTCGCGCATGATATGGATGCTTTCAGCCTCCAGTTGGCGCAAATGGGTCATGCGGTCGAATGTCATAGGGAAATCCAAGTGATCCGGGGAGCCGCGTTTATCGGCGAATTCATGGGTGAAACGCAACACCTTACACATGCACCCACAGCAGCGCTTTCGACGCCAACGCAGGCAATCGAATAGCGGTCATTCGCACACCGACCCAATTCCGATGCCTGTTTGCAAGTATATGACCTAGGTCGATGCTTCCCTCTTCACAGCCTCGGCGACGCGGGCGATGACCGGGGGCCAGTCGCCGGGGCGGTCCTGGCGGAAGATGCGCATTGTCGGGTACCAGGGGCTGTCGTCGCGGTCCGACAGCCAGCGCCAATCGGCGACATGGGACAACAGCAGCCATACGGGCCGGCCGAGGGCGCCGGCGAGATGGGCGACCGAGGTGTCGACGGTGATTACCAGATCCAGTTGGCCGATGACCGCGGCGGTGTCGTGGAAATCGCCGAGACGGGGCGCCAGGTCGACGATGCCGGCGGACGGGTCGAGGCCGGCCAAGTCGGCCGCGGGGTCGCCGACCTGAAGGCTGAAGAACGCCGTGCCCTCGACGGCGGCCAGCCGGGCCATGAGTTCCAGTGGGCAGGCGCGGTTGCGGTTGTTGGGCTGCTGGGGATTTCCCGACCAGACGATGCCGATCCGGGTTTTGGCACCGGCGCCGTCGAGGCCTTCGATGGCGGGGGCCGGAGGCACGGGGATGTAGGGAACGGAGGCGGGAATGGTGTCGACGGTGGTGGCGAAGCGGCGCGGCAGGTCCATCAGCGGCGCATGAGCGTCGACATCGTCCGGTTCCTGGAAAAGCGGCACCACCCGCTCAACGCCCTCGGTGCCGGCGAACAGGCGGAGCAGGCTTTCGTGGCAGGAGACGGTGACCCGGGCACCCTCGGCGGCCAACAGGGGCGCGTAGCGGACGAACTGAAGGGTGTCACCGACACCCTGCTCGCCATAGAGAAGGACCGACCGGCCGGCGGGGTCGCCATCTCCCAGGGGCGGGTGCGGAAACGTCCGCGGCGCTGATTGCGGACGGCGCCAGCGCCACTGGTACTCATCGAAACCGCGGGCGAAGTCGCCCTTGAGCAGCAGGGCCTGGGCGAGCTCGAAATGGGCGTCGGCAGAGTCCGGGCGCAGGGTGATGGTCTTTTCCTGGCTTCGGATGGCGGCCGCCACGTCACCGTCGTCGCGGGCCGCCATGCCGAGGAAATGCCAGGCCTCGGCGAAGTCGTCACGGACGGTGACCGCCTTTTCGTAATAGGGCCGGGCCTCGGGCCCGCGCTCCAGGCCGGTAAGGGCGTTGCCGGCCCAGAACAGGAAGTCGGCGTTATCGGGGTGATGGGCGAGGGCGGCGTCGTAGACGGCGAAGGCGTCCTCGTAGCGCGCCATGCGGGTGAGGGCCAATCCGAGGTTGGCGGAGACCGCGGCATAGGCGGGCGCCAGGTCGGCGGCGCGGCGCCAGGCAGCGACGGCGTCGTCCAGGCGGCCGAGCTTCTCGAGGATGACACCAAGATTGTAGTTGGCGTCGGCGTTGGCCCCGTGAAGGGCGACGCTGCGTTCGATGGCGGCGGCGGCGGCGGCGAAATCCCGGCCCTGGGCAAGGACGAGGCCAAGGGCATGGAGCAGGTCCGGATGGTCGCCGGTCTCGGCCAGGGTCTTGCGGCACAGGGCCTCGGCGTCGTCAAGGGCGCCGGCCTGGATAAGCCGCATGGCCTCCTGGACGGCATTGGCGGCGGCCGGGTCCTGGATCACGATCGCCGCCCCGTGCCCGCCGGCCGGCGGGGGACCAGACGGGGTTTGGAGCGCAGCGTCCGCACCTTGGCGGACCGGGGCGGCACCGGAGCCTCGGCGGCGGGCGGCGGCGTGTCCGCCCGGTCAACGAAATCCTCGGCCCGGAACAAGGCGGCGCGGTCGCCCCGGGTGCGGACCCGGGCCTCGATCCGGCGCAGGGTGCGGGTTACCGTGGGATGGCGGTCGGGCGGCCGGCGGTTCTCCAGCAGGTGGGCCCGGGCGATGGCCTTCAAACGCTTGAGGATGGTCTGGTAGGGACAGCGGGGCTCGCACCAGCGGGCATAGGCGGCGACGGTCCACGGATGGGCCGGCATGGCGGCGAGGCCGCGGGCGGCGCACCAGCGGGCGAATTCCTTCCAGGAACGTTCGTGGATGCCGCGGCTCACGGCCATGCAAGGACTCCTTCCCGAGACACCGGAAAGAGTTAAACTAACAGGGAAGCCGCGCGGGTCAAATCGGCACGGGCCGGGCGATGCCAAAGAGGAGGAAAATGCCCATGCGCACGCACAAAATTGCCGCCATCCCCGGGGACGGGATCGGTTCGGAAGTGATCGACGCCGGTTTGCGGGTTCTTGATGTCGTCGCCGAACGGGACGGCGACTTCCGGCTCGAGGTGGAGACCTTTCCCTGGGGGTCGGACTACTACCGGCGGCACGGGCGCATGATGGACGAGGACGGGCTCGACCGGCTGCGCGCCTTCGACGCCATCTATTTCGGCGCCGTCGGCGACCCGGACATTCCCGACCATGTCACGCTCTGGGGCCTGCGCCTGGCCATCTGCCAGGGCTTCGACCAGTACGCCAACGTGCGCCCGGCGCGCCTGCTGCCGGGCATCGTCGGACCGCTCCGCGATTGCCGGCGCGAGGACCTGGACTGGGTGATCGTGCGCGAGAACAGCGAAGGCGAATACGCCGGCGCCGGCGGACGCGCCCACCAGGGCCTGCCTGAGGAAGTAGGCATGGACGTGGCGGTGTTCACCCGGGCCGGCGTCGCCCGGATCATGGA
This sequence comes from Rhodospirillales bacterium, assembly GCA_021775195.1. Classification (GTDB taxonomy): domain Bacteria; phylum Pseudomonadota; class Alphaproteobacteria; order Rhodospirillales; family 2-02-FULL-58-16; genus JAJFIG01. Next base: position 6,557 of record JAJFIG010000432.1, read on the forward strand.
GTTCGCCTTCGATCTGGCCCGCAGCCGGCCGCGCAAGCACCTGACCGTGGTCACCAAATCCAACGCCCAGCGCCACGGCATGGTCATGTGGGACGACATCTTCGCGACCGTCAAACCGTCCTATCCCGACGTCACCACGGACAAGATGCTGGTCGACGCCATGACGACGCGCATGGTGCTCGACCCCCGGTCCCTGGACGTGGTGGTCGCCACCAACCTGCACGCCGATATCCTGAGCGACCTGGCGGCGGCCCTGTCGGGCAGCCTCGGGATCGCCCCGACCGCCAACCTCAACCCCGGCGGCGCGGCGCCGTCCATGTTCGAGCCCATCCACGGGTCCGCCTTCGACATCATGGGCAAGGGCAT
>JAJFIG010000433.1 GCA_021775195.1 Rhodospirillales bacterium
CCCCCGCCGTTGCCCCGGCCATGTCCAGGCGCAGGGCATAGGCCTCGCCGGCGCCCATGCGCCGTTGCCCCGTTCCCGCGTCCAGCGCCCGGCAGGTGCCGGGATAGATCAGGCCATCCGGGCCGTGGGGCGCCAATCCCGCCTTCGCCGCTTCCTCGCGGATTTCCCGCCGGGTGCAGAAGCAGGGATAGATCAGCCCCCGCTCGCCCAGGGTTTCCAGCGCTTGTGCGTAGTCCGCCATGTGCTCCGACTGGCGCCGCACCGGGGTCTCCCATTCGAGGCCCAGCCACGCCAGGTCGTCCAGGATCGCGTCCTCGAATTCCGTCCGGCACCGGCCGTGGTCGATGTCCTCGATACGCACCAGAAAGCGGCCGCCCGCGTCCCGCGCCAAGCGTTCCGCGAACAGCGCCGAATGGGCATGACCCAGGTGCAGGTAGCCCGTGGGGCTGGGGGCAAAACGGGTGATGGCGGACATTTTGGGAAAAGCGGTATCGTTGGGTCTAGACATGGGGTGACAACGGCCCGCATGTTCGGCTACGACTCCCCCTCCCGTCAATCCATTCCAGCCACGAGGCCCCCATGCCCGACTCCCCGACCCTCGACGGCCCGCGAAAGCCGCCTGCCTCCGGCGGCGCCCCCCAACAAGTGGTGCTGTTCCTGCACGGCGTTGGGGCCGACGGCAACGACCTCATCGGTCTGGCGCCCTATTTCCAGCGCGTCCTGCCCGACGCCCTGTTCATCTCGCCGGACGCGCCGTTCCGCTTCGACATGGCGCCCGTCGGCCGCCAGTGGTTCAGCCTCAGCGACTTCAGCATGCAGGCCCGCCTCAGCGGCGTGCAATCGGCGGCCCCCGCCCTCGATGCCTTCATCGACGAGACCCTGGCCGAAACCGGCCTCGGCGAAGACAAGCTCGCCCTCATCGGCTTTTCCCAGGGCACCATGATGGCGCTGTACGTCGGCCTCCGCCGGGAGCGCCAGCTTGCCGCCATTGTCGGTTATTCCGGCATGCTCGTGGGCGAGGACCTGCTGGCCGAGGAGATCAGGTCCCGCCCGCCGGTGCTGCTGACCCACGGCGACGCCGACGAGGTTCTTTCCTGTGATTCGCTGCCCGAGGCGGACAGGGGCCTCAAGGCCGCCGGTGTCGACGTCAAGTCCTACGTCCGCCCCGGCCTCGGTCATGGCATCGACGATCAGTGCATTCATTTGGGCATGAAGTTCCTGACCAAGGCGTTCGGCGTAACGCCCGACGAGTGACGGCATCCCGCCCTGCAATACACTGAAAATCATATTTCGGCAGAGAGCTTGTAGATAGACGGTTCTCGGTCAAATCCTGCCGATGGAACTCCCGTGCCCAATTTTCTTTGGCAAGACGAAGCAAATAGGCATATGAAGCGCGGGACCTCCAATTTTGCGAAGCGGGACGATCTTCTTGGTTGTCCATAGAAAATCCCTGCATCGTAGCGATTTGCGACGTTGGAAACGGCAATATGGCGGCGCGTCTCACCATTGATGCCTTAGAAGCGATAACTCACGGCGATCCCACCAAAGAACTGATTGGCCGCACCCTCGTCGTCCACGATGGGGCTGTCGGCGGCATCGCCCAGCAAGCGTGAAGCCCGCACAAAGCCCATGACGCCCCAGCGCTCAGTCACGCTATACTGCAGGGAAAGATCGAGCCCGACATCTTTGAAACCGCCGCCGGCGTCAAAAACGGCAAGACCGCTGCGCGCGGCATTGTTGGTGTCGATACCGAAATACGTTTCGGCGTACTCGTCCGAGGCATAAGTTGAATCTACGCCGAAACCTATCCGCCAACTCCGACCAACCGGCACTGCGTAGGACCCACGCAGCGTGACCAAATGGCCGTCATGTGCATCGGATGCATCAGCGACGACCTCGACACGACCGGTAAGAGCATCGCGCTCACGAAATACACCCGCTGCCTGGAGTGCGACAAAGCCACCCAATTCGACAGCCGCGTCTACATCTCGCAATCTGTCGACGCGCTCGTTCTCTACATCATCCCTGCCAAGCCGGAAGCCGAGGGTCGGACCGACTTGGAAGGTCAGAGAATCGTTGAGCGAAATTAAATTCTGTGGGAGAAAATTCGCCCTGGCGCGGGTTCCCTGTATTTCAAGGTAGTATTCTTGCCGTTGCACCCGTCCGACGACGAGCGGGACAATCCCGTAATCTTCCGAGCCCTCGAAATCGGGCGCGACAGCCGGGCCGACGGCAATGAACCTCTTGACGCTATTCGATTCGGCAAACGACGTGCTCGGCAGGATGAGAAGCAAAACAAAGACTGCAACATTTGATACTCGCATCACCAGATATTCCTATTCGAACGTTTGAACACAGGTTGGTTTGGTGACAACGGTAAGAGGGAGAACGGCGGAATGCTTTGATGATCGTGCCAATTTGGGCGGGGCACGCGGTGGCCAGAGGAATGCAATGTAACCGGGTTGTCTTTCAGGTTTTGGCCAAGAACACTCGAATACTGCGTTCCAAAGCTCAACGCGTTCCTCGATATCCACGAGCGGGGAATACGATCGCTCAATCAACGCCATAAGGAACTAGGTTACGCGCTCAGGCACACCGCGCGGTAATCAGACGGAGTCATGCCCATGCTGGCACGGAAGTCGCGGCTGAAATGCGCACTGTCAGAGAATCCGGCGCAGAAACCGATCGTCGTCAGCGGTACATCGCTGTCCTTCAGAAGACGGCACGCTTGATGGATCCGAACCAGGCGAACGAGGCGCGAGAAGCTGAGTTCTGCGTCGCCCAATCTCCGTTGTAGAGACCGCGTCGACAAGCCCGCCTCGCGGGCCAACTCGGCGATTTTCCACTGGCGCGCAATGTCGAGCATCAAAAGCCGAACCACAGTCTCGATCGAAGCCCTTAACGTCGAATCGCATGATCGCGGCAATGGAATGTCTGGGGGCTCTGCTTCCGATGTCGTTTCCTCCACTCGGGAAGAAAACATCTGCCACTCGATCGTCCAGGTGGCAGTCATCAGCGTGTTGGTGTCATCCGGAACTGAGAAGTGACCGTCCTCGCGGACACGATATGCCGTGCCGTCATCAAGGGGCATCTCGCAACGAAGACCGAGGCAACCGATCTCTTCCAGGAGGGCGATAATCATGCCGCATATAAGAAGGTTTTCGGGCGTGGTCGGTGTTCCACCATCCACCGTGTATCTCTGGAATGAAGCGCACTTTTCGTGAGTCTGGTCGATCCGCAATCGATTTCGCGAATGGGCGAACACCTCAAATCGTTGCCACTTGTCGAACAACAATGCCGGATTTGCCGAGCGGACGGCGGCATGCCATATCGGGTCATATCGAGCGCTCCGAATTCCCTGCCCAATCGACAACAGCGTTTCCGGACCTGCTTTGCGCCATACTAGATCGAGAATATCTCGCTTGTACTCCGCCGGAATCTGCGCGTGTCGAACCGCATCGACGGTGCTTGCGACCGTTGGCAATAATGCCGGATTGGTCCGTTTGAGTTGGTGAACAATAAGGTCAACCATGCTCGCTTTGGCAAAATCGCGAATGGGGCAATCTCCTCAGGTGGTCATCGTCGCAAGAAGCCGGGCCGCATAGCAGTTTTTCCTAGAACTAGCCATTGGCATCCGAGAAAACGCTGCTGTAGCTCATCGGCAAGCGCCGAATTCGGCGGCCGGTTGTGGCAAATACAGCGTTGGCAATTGCCGGGGCAACAGGCCCGAACGCCGACTCACCAACCCCGACTGGCGCCGCGTCGGAGTCGACAAGCACCACCGCTATTTCCGGGCTTTCGCGGTGGCGAAGAACCTCATAACCGTCGAAGTTACGTTCCTTGACGGCTCCTGCCTCGACCGTGATCCGCTCTTTCAGCGCCATGCTACAGCCCCAGACTATGTTTCCCATGACCTGATTCTCGACCTGGTTCGGATTGACGACCAATCCGCAATCCTGAGCGCACCATGTTTTGGTAACGCGCAATTCGCTCGCCGAGTGGTCCACCTGAACTTCCGCCACCACCGCGACCGCCGTCTGATTCTTGTAGACGGCGCAGGCTATTCCTCGGCCCGTACCCGTCGGTGCCGGCTGGCCCCATTCGGAAATCTCTGCCACCCGGCGCAAAACGCCGGCCAGCCTGTCGCTCGTCGACGGCAGGTTTTGCAGCCGGAATTCCAACGGGTCGATTCCAACCGCGGCCGCCAGTTCGTCCATCATGCTTTCAATGGCGAAGGTGTTTGGCGCCGCACCAAGACCGCGCCAGGCGCCGATGGGAACCGGGGTGCGAATGTCTGAGTAGCGAACACGCCGGTTCGCCGCCCGGTATTGGGACAAGCCGCCCCGCGCCGTGCCTTCATCGGCCATCACCTTATCCAAAACCCAGGCGATGTTTTCAGGGACGGGCCCGGTCATGATCGGTGATGAGACGAAGTCATGCTCCCAATGACTGATCGCTCCCTCACTTGTGACGCCGGCGTCGATATAGTGGGAGAAACCGGGTTGGAAGTAGTTGTTTTGAAATTCCGCTTCCCGATCCCATTGCACCCGGACCGGACGTTCGACCGCGGCCGACAGAAGCGCTGCCTCTTCCGACGCCTGGCATAGTACGCGGCCACCAAATCCTCCGCCCATGCGATGGCTGTGCACCACGACATCGTCGACTTCGCGGCCAGTAGCTTTTGCCACCCGCCGCTGAACAAAAAAAGGATCCTGACTGCCGCACCAGATCTCCACTTTGTCCTTCTTCACCCAGGCGACACCTGCCCTTGGTTCCATCGCCGCGTGTGCTGCAAATGATGTATCGTAGCGGGCAGTGGTTTTATATTGCGCGTTGCTCCGCCCGGCACCAATGTCGCCGACCATGGTCAACGTGTGTTCAAGATCATCGCGGGCGCGGAGTTGCTTAACATCAAGGCTCGCATCGATCTGATCCTGGTTCAGATCTTCGGGCACCTCCCATCGCGCGACGATTGCCTGCGTTGCTGTCGGCAGCACGAAAGGATCGTCCGTCACGACGCCGACGAAGTTATTTTCCTTGTCGATGACAACAGCGGTGACGTCCGGCATCGCCTCGGCGGCGCGACCATCGGCGCTTTGCAGTTGGGCGCCGAATGCGGGTGGTCGAAGAGCCTGACCATACAACATGTCCGGAAGCGACACGTCCCGGCTATACACGGTCTGGCCTGTCACGATCGCCTCCAGTTCTTGGTGTCTCCAGCTGCGGCCGATGGATTGATATTTGTCTTTGCGTTCCAATGCGTAACGCGGCATCGTCTTTTCCGTTGTCAACGAGGCTGACACCGACAATACCACCGGCACGGACGGCACCAACGTGGCGTAGCTAAGCTCGGTTCCATCCGGCAAGACGAAGCCGGCCCGGCTATCCTGGACCTGATCTGGGGATAGGCCGGCCTTCTCGGCCGCCAATATCCGAAGCGCCTCTCGCAACCGTGCAGCACCATAGGAAATCGGCTCGAAGAAGCTCGCGATGCTTTCGCTGCCTACGGTCATCTTGAAAGGCGGCGTCTGATCGGTATCGGGAAGGACGCATTCGATCTCCGATTGGCCAACGTTCAGTTCCTCGGCCACAACCTGGCTCAATCCGAGAGACGCTCCTTGTCCCATCTCCATTCTTGGGCAGAAGAAACGGATGCTCCCGCCCGGCAAGACTTGGACCCATGCTAACCCGTCTTCAAGCTCGGGATCATCAGTTGACGGAAGGGCGGGCAAGATGGAGCGAACCGAACTGCAGGATGCGAGAGCCGTCACCCCGGCAGCCAGCCATCCGCTCGTGATCAAGAAGTTTCGGCGGCTGATGGCGGCTGGGTCAGCGACGGGCGGCATTTTAACTCTCTTTCGCGGCGCGGACGATGGCCCCGTGGATTCGTGTATAGGTTCCGCAACGGCAGAGATTGCCGCTCATCTCATCCCGGATTTCCTTGTCGGAGGGGCTGGGATTGCGACTTAGAAACGCCGCAGCAGTCATAATTTGCCCGGGCTGGCAATAGCCGCACTGCGGCACGGAGTCTTCGATCCACGCCTTCTGGACAGGATGAAGTGTCCCTGTGGGCGTCGTTCCGGCCAGTCCCTCGATCGTCGTGACCTGCCGGCCGATAGCCTCGGCGATCAATACCTGACAAGAAAGGGCTGCTGTGCCGTCGATATGCACGGTGCAAGCGCCACAGAGCCCCATCCCACAGCCAAACTTGGTGCCCTTCAGGCCGGCGAAATCACGAATGAAATCCAGCAGCGCGACATCCTGAAGTTTTCTTGGCACAGTCACCATTTTGCTGTTGATCGCTATCTCCATGATGGGCTCCTCTTTCTGATCGCATCACGGTAGGAGGGAAACTGTCGTAATACTTTGATGATCGCGCCAAGTTCAGGCGGTCCCCGCGACGGCCGTACGGGAAATAGCGTTGACGATTCTCGGTCGAATCCTGCCCCGGCCTGATGGCGCCGACTGGGGGTTTGGAATAACAGGACATCCTGTGTATGATCGCCCCGTTTTAGGGAGGATGACACGGTGTCCGTTGCGGTCGAGAATTTTCCGACCCTGGTCCTCAACGCCGATTTCCGGCCGTTGAGCTACTTCCCGCTGTCGCTCTGGTCGTGGCAGGAAGCGGTCAAGGCCGTCTTTCTCCAGCGCGTCAACGTGGTCTCCGAATACGACCGTGCCGTGCGTTCGCCGAGCCGCGCCATGCAGCTTCCCAGCGTCATCTCGCTCAAGCAGTACGTGCCCCTGTCCCGGCGACCGGCCTTCACCCGGTTCAACGTCTTCCTCCGCGACCGCTTCAGTTGCCAGTACTGCGGCGGCGCCTATCAGGCCGAGCACCTGACCTTCGATCACGTGGTGCCCCGGTCCCGGGGCGGCCGGACGCTGTGGAACAACGTCGTCACCGCCTGCGAGCCCTGCAACCTGCGCAAGGGCCACCGCCTGCCCCACCGGTCGGGCCTCTACCCCCTGCGCGTCCCGCGCCAGCCGACCAACCACGAGCTCCAGCACAACGGCCGCGCCTTCCCGCCTAACTACCTGCACGAAAGCTGGCGCGATTTCCTCTACTGGGACACCGAACTCGAACCGTCCTGATCCCGGTTCCGGGCCTTCTTCCCTTTCCGGGAAACCAACACATGTTTTTCAACATTTTATTGTATTGCCGCGCCTGAGCGGCAATCATCCCATTGTCGTTCGACGGAACGTCTTTGACGGGGCAGGCGCATGACTGTCACGAAAAAAAGGAGGCCATTGATTGCCGCGTTGTTGTCCCTGCCGATGCCGGGGCTGGGGCAGCTCTATAATGGATTTCTGCACCGCGCTTTGGCGCTCTTTGGCGTCTATGTTGTCATCCTGATCGTTACGGACATCGCTTTTTCTTCGTCATTACCCCACACGTTCGCCGGGGTCGTGCTTGCATTTGCCCTGCTTCTCGCAGTTCTCGTCATACCGATTGCCGCTGCAGTGGATGCCTTTGTCGGCGCGCGCAAGGCGGGCGAGGTGGCTTTGCATCCGTTTAACAGGTGGTATGTCTACGTGGCGCTTCTCGTGCTGAATGCCGCCGCGGGTTGGGCGACCGACTTCCTGGAACGAAAATCTTTCGCGACGTACGACATTCCGACTCGGTCGATGCTGCCGACCTTGCAGGTCGGTGATCATCTGGTCGCTGCCAAGGGCGCCTATGGCCACCGGATGCCAAATCGGGGAGAAATGGTTCTGGTTTTCCACCCAAAAAGACCAAAGATCACCTTTATCCGGCGGGTTATCGGATTGCCGGGTGATCGTGTCGGCATCCGAAATGGCAGGCTCTATTTGAATG
>JAJFIG010000434.1 GCA_021775195.1 Rhodospirillales bacterium
TCAGCACGACGGATAACGGCGACACCGGCGAGGCGCTGGCGCACCGTGAGCCAGCCCTTGAGGTTGTCGATGGGCACGCTTACCGGTACGACCGCCTGGTCGGCAAAACGGAGCAGGTTGTCACGCTTCCAGTTGTCCTTCACCTGACTGACGAGGTGGACGACGGCGCGCCGCAGCAGGTCGGCAAGGGATTCCTCGCCATGGCCGACGTAGCTCATGACCACGGTCTGGTCTTCGAGGACCGTACCGTAACGGGTGACGTGGACCTCGAGCTCGGAAACCCCGGGAGCACGGCCGGTGTGCAGGATGCATTGGGCGACCATGGTACTGCCGGCACCATAGCGCCGGGCGATGGCGGCCAAGCGCTGGGCATCCCCCTTCACCGCCTGTTCGGCGCCAATGTCGGCAACGTCGGCCAGGTCTCCGAGAGGTGGGACAAGGGGCACCAGTCCGCTGGTCTCGGAGCCTGTCGACCAGGCGTCGCGCCAGGGATTGGGGTCGTCCCACAGCAAGAGAGCACCGGCCGCCTGGTAGACAGGTAGCACCAGGACCGGCTTGCTCATGGTTTCGGCGAAGGAAAGGCCGTGGTCGGTCAGAAGCCGGCGGACATGACCCTTCTTGAAGTGATAGGTCAGCGAGGCGATGTAGCGGACCCGGGAGGTCTTTTCCCGGGCGACGGAGAAGTCGGTGACCAGGGTCGAAATTGCCTCGCGGCCGAGGACAGGGAGACGGTTGCGGTCGGCAAGCAGGGTAAGGCGGTGCAACAGCCGCTGGAAGGCCATGTACTCGCCCTGGACAAGGGCTTGTTCGCGGGCCTGGGCGGCGGTTTCCGCGGTGACGTCGACGGCGACGTCCCGGACCTCGTAGACATCGCTGGTCCCGGCCCGGGCCATCCCGGCCCAGACCAGTCCGGCAACGAGGGCCAGAACCGCCAGGAAAAGACAGGCGGCCAGGGGCCCGGCCCCAACGTTCGGGCGGCGCAAGCGGCGGATGACAACGGGCAGGCGCACTGTTTTTCTCTCACTCCCCTATCGGCCGGCGGTGGCGTCCGCGCCCCTGACGGGAAGGCAGGCAGCCACGGCGCCGGATCATATCCGAATACGGGTCATCATGCTAACGCCAACGAACGTCAAGGACGGATTGTGGACCGTCGCGACAACCAGCCGGCATCAGTCGACGAAGCGGCCGAATCGGACGCCCCATTGGCCGGCCTTTTTCTTGGTCCCGGTGGGCATGACGAGGACGCAGTTGTCGTAGGGAGTGCGGATTTCCTTTTCCCCATCCCAGCCGAGGACGGTGCCGACGGCGGGGATGACCTCCATGCCGTCGAACTGGCGGACCCAGCGAACATCATTGGTCTCCAAGGTATAGATGCCGGTGATCTCGACATGCTGCTGGGGGGGAAGCGGCCGGTCGTCCCGATACTCGGCGATGAAGGCGGGATCGATGATATCGAAACAATCGAGAAACCGCAGCGTCGTGTCGATCGCGACACCGGCAGTAGTTTCTTCCCAGTGCTGACCGCATTCGACAAGTAGGGCGTTATGGGAAGCGTCCGCTTCGGCGAAGCGGCCGTAGTCCTTGAGGCGTTTGCCGAGACCGTGGCCACGGTCGCTGACCAGGTACTCGGGTGTTTCGATCCGCCGGGCAAGGCGCCGGCCCTTTTCCAGAGACCCACAGATCATCACCGGGTCGCTTGACACGAGCATGGAATGGATGTCGTAGAGATAATCGACCTGACGGATGAGCGGGCGCATCTCGCGGGCACGGCGGATCTCGTGGCTGTCACCATCGCCATCGAGAACATCGTCGGACCAGATGCGGTTGAAGTCCTCGTCGACGCGGCGGGACGCCAGGGGGTTGGTGGGATCGAAGGCACGGTAGGCCTCGTGATTGGCGAACGAAAGGGTGAGTTTGCCGCGGGCCGGGCGGACGTCGTGGCGGAACAGGAAGTCGACGGCGATGGCGCCACAGATCTCGTTGCCGTGGGTGACGGCGTTGACCATCACGTGCGGGCCGGGCCGACCGCTGTCGAAGGTCGTAACGTAATCGATGCCGGTGTTGCCGGCCCGATAGGGCGCGATGTCGGGGACCGAAACCTCGACGGGATAGGTGACCCAGGCATCGTCGTTCATGGGCGGCGGGTCCTTAGCTTTGTTTTGCTGATCGGTCGGGAACGGTATCCGGGAAACGGACGGAAGTCACGAGCGCGGGGGGCTACAGGTTCTTGCGGTAGAAGCGGGTGTCGACCGCCATGCGGGGGAAAGTGGGCGGCAGGGACTCGACGTCGACGAGGTGGAAGCCGTTTTTTTCGTAGAAGCGGTGGGCGGCATGAAACTTGGCAGTGGTCCCCAGGTAGAGGGTGTTGACGTCCCGGGCGTAGGCATGATCGCACAAGGTCGCCAGCAGGTTCCCGGCAACACCGTGAGCAGCGCCGCGGTAGGGGGCGGCGACGAACATCTTGCGGAGAGCCGCTTCGTTGTCGCCGATGTCGAGGAGGGCAACGGACC
>JAJFIG010000435.1 GCA_021775195.1 Rhodospirillales bacterium
GGTCTCGTCGCCCTCGCCTATAGTCCGCTGGAAGGGATGCTGCCGGCATCGGAGCAGCCGCCGTGGCTGCGCTCGGCGCGGACCATGCCATTGATTGAATCCGGGGCGGCATTGCTTAAATCATTAGTACCGGAGAACGGCGGTCCCAGGGGGGGTACTCTCGGTAACGACGGGGACCCCGCGAAAGCGCTGCAGGACAGCCAAAAGGCCCTGCGCAACATGCTGAGCCCCGACCCGAAGGGCGCCACCGGCCAACCACGGGACGGCTACGGCGCCAAGGAACGGCGTGACATGGAACGACTTCTTGAAAGCAGCAAATGAGGGAAGAGACGGGCAGCGAGAGGCCGCTCAAAAAAAGCAGCAACAAGGACCGAGAGGACATGCTGACAACCGATCCGTTCGACCGGGCCGTCGGAGCCGACGACGACCATCTGCATGACGAATGCGGGATCTTCGGGATTTTCGATCACGAGGACGCCGCAGCCCATACCGTGCTGGGCCTGCATGCCCTGCAGCACAGGGGCCAGGAGGCCGGCGGCATCGTTACCTACGACGTCGACCATTTCCACAGCCACCGGGCCCTGGGCCTGGTCGGCGACCACTTCAGCTCTCCGGACGTCATCAGCCGACTGCCCGGGCACAGGGCCATCGGGCACGTGCGCTATTCGACCACCGGCGGCACCATCCTGCGCAATGTCCAGCCGCTGTTCGCCGATTTCGACTTCGGCGGCCTGGCCATCGCCCACAACGGCAACCTGACCAACGCCTATGGCACCCGCAAGGCCCTGGTCAGGCGGGGCTGCATCTTTCAATCGACCATGGATACCGAGGTCATCATCCATTTGATCGCCACCAGCCATTATCACACCGTGGTCGACCGCATGATCGACGCCCTGCGGCAAATGGAAGGGGCGTATTCTTTGGTCGCCCTGACCCGCGAAAAGCTGATCGGCGCCCGCGACCGCATGGGCGTCCGACCGTTGGTCCTGGGACGCCTGGGCAAGGCCCACATCTTGGCTTCGGAAACCTGCGCCCTGGACATCATCGGGGCCGAGTACGTGCGCGACGTGGAGCCGGGCGAGATCGTCGTCATCGACGAAAAGGGGGTCCGCAGCCTGAAACCCTTCGCCAAGGCGCGGCAACGGTTCTGCGTCTTCGAGTACATCTATTTCGCCCGCCCCGACAGCACGATGGAGAAGAAGAACGTCTACGAGGTGCGCAAGCGCATCGGCAGGGAACTGGCGCGGGAAAACCGGATCGATGCGGACATGGTGGTGCCGGTGCCCGACTCGGGCGTCCCGGCGGCGATCGGATACGCCGAGGAATCGGGCCTGCCGTTCGAGCTCGGGATCATCCGCAACCACTACGTCGGGCGCACCTTCATCGAGCCCACGAGCCAGATCCGCCACCTGGGCGTGAAGCTCAAGCACAACGCCAATATCGGACACTTGAAGGGCAAACGAGTGATCCTGGTGGACGATTCCATCGTCCGCGGCACGACGTCGCTGAAGATCGTCGAGATGGTGCGCAATGCCGGGGCCAGCGAAATACATATGCACATCTCGAGTCCGCCGATTACCCATTCATGCTTCTACGGCATCGATACGCCGGAACGATCTGAACTGCTGGCCAGCACCTACGACCTCGAAGCCATGGCGCGCTATATCGGCGTCGACACCCTGGCATTCATCTCCATTGACGGGCTCTACCGCGCCGTCAACGGCGCCAACCGCGATCCCGAAAATCCCCATTACTGCGACGCCTGCTTCACCGGTGACTATCCGATCCGGCTCTCGGACCGGGAAAGCGGTCCGGTGCCGGTGCAGCTGTCGCTGCTCGCCGACCGGGCCTGAGGGCACGGGCATGACGGACTCCGGGGTCACGGCCACGCCCGGCAAGGGTGGCGGGCGTCTTGAGGGGCGCATCGCCTTGATCACCGGAGCATCGCGGGGAATCGGCCGAGCCGTGGCCATGCGCTTCGCCGCCGAGGGCGCGCACCTGATCCTGACGGCCCGAACCCAGGGTGCCCTCGAGGAGGTGGACGACGAGCTTCGCGCTCTGGGGCGCAATGCCACCCTGGTACCCGCCGACCTTACCGACTACGCGACCATCGACCAGATGGGCGCCGCCGTCTTCGAACGCTTCAAGCGCCTCGATATCCTAGTTGGCAACGCCGGCGAACTAGGAACGTTGAGCCCCCTCGCCCACACCGATCCGGCGACCTGGGAGCGGGTCATGGCGATCAATGTCACCGCCAACTGGCGGCTGATCCGCAGCTTCGATCCCCTGCTCCGGGCCTCGGACGCGGGACGGGGTATCTTCGTGACCTCAGGGGTCACGGCAAGCCCGCGGGCTTATTGGGGTGCCTACGCGGTTAGCAAGACGGCTCTGGAGATGATGGTCGGAATCTATGCCGCCGAAACGGCCAAAACCCAGGTCCGGGTCAACCTGATAAACCCCGGCGCGACACGCACCCGGATGCGGGCTCAGGCCTTCCCCGGCGAGGACCCGTCGGGCCTGAAAACACCCGAGGATGTTGCCGACCTTTTCGTCGAGTTGGGCGAACCTACTTGCATTCGCAACGGCGAAGTGCTTCACTGGGGGTGAAATCGGGCTCCCCGATTCTCCACCTTGATAGCCCTTCCTGTCGGTCGATTGGCCCCTTCGGTCCGCGCCCTGGGTCATTGCGCCGCGTTGCGCCTGATGGTCGCTGCGCCTAATTTTGTAACTTATCAATGGGATTTACAGATGCTGCCCGGAAGGAATCTAAAAACATGGCCCTAGCAAAAAGCATGGCTCTCTTCGGCCGTACGAGAGCGCTGGAATCGGAAATCGACGAATTTCTCGACAAGATTTCTCAATCATCGCTGTTGTTCAAGCACGCGGTACTCATTTACCTGTCCCATGGCTGTTCCGACGATTTTTGCCAAAAGCTGCGCCAGGTGAACGAGTGGGAAAGCGACGCCGACCATCTGCGCCGCAACATCGAGAAACAGCTTTACGCCCAAACCCTGATCCCGGAATCGCGGGGCGATGTCCTCGGTTTGCTGGAAAACATGGATTCGGTGATCAACCACTTCGAGGGCACGCTTTGGGGATTTTCCATCGAGACCCCCGAGATCCCCGATGAATTCCGCGAAGGATTCGAGACGCTGACAAATATGGTAGTGGAGGCCGTGGATGCCCTGGTCCTGGCGTCGAGGGCGTTTTTCCGTAACATCGACGCGGTCGGCGACCACAATCACAAGGTCATGTTCTACGAGAAGGAAGCCGACAAGGTGAGTTCCAAGCTGAAGAAGGCGATCTTCGGGTCCACCCTGCCGCTCAGCCACAAGATGCACCTGCGCAGTTTCGTCGAGCACATCGACGAAGTCGCCGACCATGCTGAAGATGTCGCCGACCGTCTGGCCATCTACGCCATCAAACGCTCGATCTGAGGCGGGACGCTGGCACCAATAATAAACGCGAGCTAAACAGGGGGACTCATCATCCATGGAAATCGCAGCACTTTTCTTTCTGACCAGTGGGCTGTTCCTGGGCTGGGCGTTGGGGGCCAACGACGCCGCCAACGTGTTCGGTACCGCCGTCGGAACCCGGATGATCCGTTTCACCACGGCGGCGATCATCTGCAGTATCTTCGTCGTTCTGGGCGCCGTGATCAGCGGCGCCGGGGCGTCCCACACCTTGGGCAAGCTGGGGGCGATCAACGCCATGGGCGGGTCCTTCATGGCGGCGTTTTCGGCCGGTTTCGCGGTTTACACGATGACCAAATTCGGCCTGCCGGTATCGACAACCCAGGCCATCGTCGGCAGCATTATCGGCTGGAACCTGTTCAGCGAAACGGTGACTGACACCGCCTCCCTGATCAAAATCCTCAGCACCTGGGTCGTCTGTCCCATCCTCGCCGCAACGTTCGCGATCATCCTGTTCAAGCTGGTAACGGTGCTGCTGAAGAAAACAAATTTCCATTTGCTGCGCACCGACGCCTATACCCGGATCGGCCTGATCCTGGCCGGCGCCTTCGGCGCCTACAGCCTGGGCGCCAACAACATCGCCAACGTGGTTGGCGTGTTCGTGCCGTCATCGCCGTTCACCGACTTCGACGTCATGGGACTGATGACCATTTCGTCGATCCAGCAGCTCTTCCTGATGGGAGCGCTGGCGATCGCGGTCGGCGTGATAACCTATTCGAAACGGGTGATGATGACGGTGGGCGACGGCCTGTTGCCGATGTCGCCGGTGGCGGCGTGGGTGGTGGTGGTGTCCCACTCCCTGGTGCTGTTCCTGTTCGCGTCCCAGGGGCTGGAACAGTTTCTCGCGTCCCATGGACTGCCGACCATTCCCCTGGTTCCGGTATCGAGCTCGCAGGCGGTAGTCGGGGCGGTGATCGGCATCGGCATTCTCAAAGGCGGCCGGGGCGTACGCTGGAGGATTCTCGGCGGCATCAGCATGGGATGGATGATGACACCGATTATTGCCGGCATCATCTGCTTCGTCGGCCTGTTCTTCCTGCAAAACGTCTTCAATCAGGAAGTCTACAGCAAGGTCCCCTACGCGCTCTCGGACCCGGTGATGAAACGCCTGGAACACGCGGGCGTGCCGACAGAACCGGTGCATGACCTGAAGGGCCGGCTGTTCACCTCGGGGAAACGTTTCGAGAAGGCACTCGATGAGCGCATGGCGCTCTCCTACAAGGAAAAATCGAAGTTCATGGACTACGCCCGGGTGGACGAGTTGGTCGTCGACATGAAAAGGGCGTCAGCGCCGAAGCTGGGCGGGCTGAGCGCCGGGCAGATCAAGGCGATACGGGCCCTGGGTGGACAGACCTTCCCCCATCTCTGGATGTTCGACGAGGCCCTGGCCCGGACAAGTGGCGAGTGGCAGGCGCGGGACGCGACGACAGCCAACAAGGCCCATAACAAGGACCTGAAGACGAAGCTCACGTTCCTGCACCGTCTTTTCCGGGCCAAGGAATAACCGCCAGACCGGGCCGGAGCCATGGGC
>JAJFIG010000436.1 GCA_021775195.1 Rhodospirillales bacterium
TCGACGTGCCCCACGTGGTCAATCCCAGGGCAACGCCTTCCTCGCCGAACCCGACGACGAAGGTCGCCATGGACGTTCCGGGCACGCCCAAGGTCGACGTACCGCACGCGATCGATCCCAGGGCAACGCCTTCATCGCCGAACCCGACCCCCAAGGTCGCCATGGACGTGCCGGGCACGCCCAAGGTCGACGTACCGCACGCGATCGATCCCGGGGCATCACCGTCATCGCCGACCCCGAAGGTGGCCATGGACGTGCCGGGCACACCCAAGGTCGATATTGATGCGCCGGGCGTTTCCCCTGTTCACCCACTCGATGCGCCGCCCACTGGGTCCCGAACCTATATTAGTCCCAATCGAATTCGCGGGGACGCCAATCATCCCGGTAAGCGGCTGCCAAACGGCGACGTGCCGGTCCAGAAAACCGCTGGCATGGATTCAGGCTGGAAGCAGACAAGCCCTGACGGAACGACTTGGCAATCCTCGGGCGGCGCCATGTCCAAGGCAAATGACAGATTGGGCCAGGGAGGGTTCGCGAATGTTAGCGAACTGAGGGGGGCCAATGGTCAGCCCAAGGGTTATGTTCATAAAGATTATTCTGAATCAACCGGTACCTACGGGGAAGCAGGGGAATTGACCGCGGCAGAGCAAAGATTGCAGATTGCCGACCAGGTGTACGGCGACACTCTTTTGAAAGAGGCTGGCATTCTGAGAGCCGAAATCGTGCATGCGGAGTTAAACGTGGGGGGTGGCACGATAATCCAGCGCCAGTTGGGCCATAATCTGCCCGAGGGCGCCATGGGCGAGAAAATCCTGGATCACCGGTTGAATGAAATCGATCCGAAAACCGGTAAAAAAACCCCCCTTTCCGAGGCCGAAAGCCAAGCGATAGCCGATTTGAAACATGACTTGGATGCCGCCGGCATTGCCTGGCAGGACCCGGGTCCGAAAAATATATTCCTCCGTAAAATGGATGACGGGACGTTCAAGGCCGGTATTCACGACCAGGACAGGTTCGCCAACATGAACAAGCCCCTTGATCCGGCTGGGCGCGATTATGTGTTCTCGATGCTCAAGGATGGTATCGAAATTCAACCAACAAGTTTTAGAATCAATAGCATGACGGCCTTGAAGACCGTTCCTCTCGATACGGCTGCCAAGTTCAATTCCAAGGCATTCGAGGGCTACAGATACTGGAATTATGAACGGGGTAAAGGGTTCACCGCTGGAAAACTGGACCTTGATACGGTCAAAACCATGTTCCCGGAATTGCCGGATGCCCTGCCGGATAATTGGCCGAAATGGGATGCTACGCCCGGCAACCAAAGCTTGTTGCTGTTCGAGCCCAATGTCGTGGCGTTCAGGGCGCGTGAAGGCCCACCTGTTTGGCCAGGAGGCCGGCGCTTCGCTCTCCAGACGGCGAGAGAATCTCCGCGGTTGGCGATGGCGGCATAATCGTGAACTGAGTCCGGGATATTATCCCAGCAGGATAGATGCGGAGAGGGAGGGTCCGCGGGCTTGGTTCCCCGCCTTGATCCTGCTTCCACCCACGCAATGATCCTGATCAACAGGACTGTCGCGACCGTCTCCAGCATCGAGCGCGGCAGTCTCCTCGCCCGCCGGCGATGCCGCCGACGTTATCCGCAAACTCGTGCCCTTCGGTCCCCGGGCGGCACCTTTGACGGGCCTCCAGGCATTCGACGGTTATCGTGAAAAAAAGCTGGTGCGCCCGGCAGGACTCGAACCTGCGATCCCTTGATTAGGAATCCTGGGTCTCTGCCCGTTATATTATTGATATTAAGTGATTAATTTTGGTGTTCGCTACGGCCAGCAATGGCATAGCAATGGCCGAAATGAAGAACAATCTCCCATGTTTCGATTGCCGCGCACGATGCCCAAAATAGCGAGATTTGTTCATGGAAACCTGACAAGCCCTTAAGGTCCCAACACGGGCCTGTTGGATTATGGGAACGGGCACTGGGATCTGGCTCCTTAGGCCTAGGCGCGGCGCGCGACCTGTTCTTCAGCCTGGGTCAATTCCCGGGGCAGCTTGAACTGCATCCCTTCCTTGACGCCGGCCAGTTCATTCACCTCCACTTCGCCGAAGTCGCCCAGCCTGTCGATCAGTTCCTGGACCAGTTCCTCCGGCGCCGAAGCTCCGGCCGTGATCCCGACAACGCCGACGCCCTCTAGCCACGCCGGATCCAGGCCCTCCGCATCGTCGATCAGATAGCTGGGAATGCCGATCTCGGCGCCGATCTCGCGCAGGCGGTTGGAATTGGAACTGTTCTGGGCGCCGACCACCAAAAGCAGATCGACATGGGCGGCGAGATCGCGCACCGACTGCTGACGGTTCTGGGTGGCGTAGCAGATATCCTTGACGTCGGGGCCGACAATCTTCGGAAACCGAGCCTTCAGGGCTTCGATCACTGCGCGGGTGTCGTCGACGCTCAAGGTGGTCTGGGTTACGTAGGCGACCTTGCCAGGGTCGCGGACCGTCAGGCTCTTGACATCCTCGGCGGTCGTCACGAGCTGTACACCGCCCGGAATTCGGCCCTGGGTCCCTTCGACTTCGGGATGGCCTCCATGGCCGATGAGGATGACCTCGCGACCCCTGCTGTCGTGGTTCTGGCCTTCCTTGTGGACCTTGGACACCAGCGGGCAAGTGGCGTCGATGACCGGCAGCTCCCGGCGCCGGGCTTCGTCCTCGACGGCGGCGGAAATACCATGGGCGCTGAACACGGTCACGGCTCCGTCCGGTACGTCATCCACTTCCTCGACGAAGACCGCGCCCTTGGCGCGAAGGGTTTCGACGACGCGTTTGTTGTGGACGATCTCGTGTCGCACGTAGACCGGCGGGCCGAAAATGTCCAAGGCCCGCTCAACGATATCGATGGCCCGGACGACGCCGGCGCAAAATCCGCGTGGCCGCGCAAGAAGAATGCGCAGCCGCCTTCCATGATTGGGTGCCACGTCCTTCGTCTCC
>JAJFIG010000437.1 GCA_021775195.1 Rhodospirillales bacterium
CCAATTTCGATGGTCAGTTTCTTGCGCGTCGGGATCACATCCAGCGGCCGCATGGCGTCGCCAGAAACACTGTTCTCCACCGCCGGGATCAAAACCCTGAGGCGCACCGCCAGCCCCGCCGCCATCACCATGTGGGCAAGGCCGAGCACGTTGGCCGCCCCGCCCATGTCCTTTTTCATCAGCTTCATCGGCCCCGCCGGCTTGAGGTCGAGGCCCCCGGTGTCGAAGCAGACGCCCTTTCCCACCAGGGTCACCTTGGGAGCATCCGCCTCGCCCCAGGTGAGGTCGATCAGGCAGGGTGGCCGGGTGCTCGCCCGACCGACCGCATGGATCGCCGGATAGTTGGCTTCCAGCAGGTCGTCGCCGGTGATCACCCGGCAGTCGGCGCCGTGTTCGCCGGCCAGGGCAGCGGCAGCAGCAGCCAGTTCCTGCGGCCCCATATCCGAGGCCGGCGTGTTGATCAGGTCGCGCGCCAGGAAGGTCGCGCGAGCGGCGTGTTCGACCCCATCCCGATCGCATCCCTCCGGCCACAACAGGGTGGCGTATTTGGCCTCCACCTTCCGGTAGCGGGCGAAGGCATAGGTCCCCAGGGCCCAACCCAGGCCGGCACGCCCGGCATCCGCCGGCGCCAGCGCCCCTTCCACCCGGTAGGTCCCTTCCGGCAGACGTCCCGGCGCGCCGGCCCAGTCCCACAGGCCGCCATTTTCTCCCAGGCCCACCAGGGCCCGCTCGATGCCGCCGTCGGCGCCGGGGATGGTTATCGTCGTCCCGCCGTCGGCCGTGAACCCGTTGCCGACAACCCAGCGGCAGGCGGTTTCGTTTTCGACCTCGAGCCAGCGGCCGAGATCCGCCTTGCGCAAGGGAGTGAGAGGGATGGCGCCATCGTCGGCCGTTGCCGTCAGGTATTGCAGCACGTCGAAGTCTCCTTGTTGCCTGGCCGGTCAAGGATTGCGCGGATTGTTCCGCGTGAAAAGGTGAAACCTGTTATAAGTCCCGAAAAATGCGGGAGCCTCGGGATGACCAAACCAACCCTGATCATCGCCAACAAGAACTATTCGTCGTGGAGTCTCCGCGCCGGGCTCGTCCTCATGCGCACGGGCCTCGATTTCGACGAGATCGTCATCCCCCTCGACACGCCCGAGACCCGGGACGCCATCGCCGTCCATTCGCCGACGGGCAAAGTGCCTGTGCTGCGGGTCGGCGATCTCTCCATTTGGGATTCGCTCGCCATCTGCGAATACCTGGCGGAGACCGTTCCCGGGGCAGGGTTGTGGCCTGCCGACGCCGGTGCCCGCGCCGCCGCCCGTGCCGTCAGCGCCGAGATGCACTCCGGTTTCATGGCGCTCCGCCGGCACCTGCCCATGAACATGCGGGCCCACTACCCGGACCGCGAGCACGGCCCCGAGGTCGACGCCGACATCGCCCGTATCACCGCCATCTGGCAATCCTGCCGCGAGGACTTCGGTGGCACCGGTGATTTACTGTTCGGCTCCTTCACCATCGCCGACGCCATGTACGCGCCGGTGGTCAGCCGGTTCCGCACGTACGGTGTTCCCCTGCCCGCTCCCTGCCAGACCTACGCCGAGGCCCTCTGGGCCGTGCCCGAAATGCAGCAATGGGCCGCCGCCGCCCGCGACGAACCCTTCACCAACCCCAAATACGATTACTAGCCCACATTTCTCACCACCGCCATGGTCTGCGCGGTGCTGTGCCGACGTCAGTCGTCCCAATTGATCCAGGTGTTGTTCGGCCCCGGCACGCGCACGTTGTCTTCCTCGTAGTCGCCGGCCTTGGCGCCGATATGGCAGGCGTCGCATCGGGCCTTGGAACGCACACGCGGGTCGGACCATGCCTCTTTCGGTAGTTCGTCGTGTTCGTGGCGCCAGTGGCGCGTGTCGCTGATGCGCAACAGCGGCGCGCCGTTGGCCCGCGCGCGGGTATATTTGCGTGCCCAGCTGTTACCCTTGGTGTGGGCGGCATTGTCTTCCAAATAGCGGCGGATATTCCCGGCGGTCACCGGATCAAGGCTGGCGTCCTCGCCGAAGTGGTCGGGCAGTGTATCCATCATCTTCCGCCACGATGCCCTGGGCAGGAACTGTGGCTGATAGGCCATATGGCATTCCCCGCATTCCTTGCTGACGGCATCGTTGGTGATCGGCGGCAACGGCCGGTCGGCAAGGACAGGAGCGGCGGCCGCGACCAAGACGGCCGTGCCCAGGGCAAACAGTGTCGTGCGCATGGATTGAACTCCTTATTGGCTGGTCATGAAGGTTATGAAATCGCCCTTTTCGCGGGCTGTGCATTCGCGGCCCAGGACGCTATTGCAGTTGCGCCGGAACCACTTGGCGACCTTTTCCGGATCGCTGTAACGCTCCGGGGTCCTTGAAACGGCCAGGGGGTCGATCACCTTGCCGGCACGGGTCTCGCCGGCCTGAATTGGTGACGGCCCGTGACAACTGGTGCACGCCGGCGTCGCCGGCTTGCCGCCGGTGTGCCGATGGCGGAACAAAACATCGCCGCGCCCGGCGTCGAATCCGGCAAAACCGGATGCCTGATCTTTTGCCTGTGCCGAGAGCTCCGCCAGGATGGCGTCGCGGCCCGGATTGGCGCCGGCCACCGCCGGCACCACCAGAACGGACAGCACGGCAAGAACGGGTAGGGCGGTAAATCGGATCATTTCATTCCTCGTTATTTGTTGTCTGGAATCGAGATGGCCTGGTCATCAAACCGGCCGCTATCGGCGTCGCCATGGCAGGCGATGCAGTTACCCTTGCCGCCGACGGCCTTGCGCTTGAAGTCGGTGGCCGCAATATCGCCGTGCTTGCGTTTCCAATAAGCGGTCGCCGTGATCTCCCAGGGCGCATCGGGGGCAGGCACACGGAATCGGTTGGCCGCTTCGGTGTCCCAATTCTCGGACGCGTTGGATACAAGCCAGGCGCGGATGGCCGCGGTTTTTTTGGTGCCGAGGCTGGCGTCCTCGCCGAAATGATCGTCCAGCGCCGCCATCATGCCGTCCCAGGAACGGGCCGGCAGCAGGCTCGGATGATAGGCGTAGTGGCAGTCGCCGCACTCGGCGGCATAGACGGGGTCCATGGCCAGGTCGTAGACCCCGGTCGGTGGAGTCCGGGCCGCCAGGGTCAACACCGGCGCCAACGCCACGGCGACGGTCACAAGGCTGAGCGCCGCCACGAAGGGCCGTGCCGGCCTCGGATCGGACGGCGCGTCACAGGCCGCGGCGTTCAACCGCTTCCGGCCGCTAATCATGGCGCCGACAAGATTGGTGCGGCTAAGGAGCGATTCCACGGCGACCCCTATCACGTGGGCGGCGATCATCCCAAGCAGGCCAAAGGCCAGGGCTTCGTGCACCACTTTCGCCCCGTTGCCCGTCGCGTAGCTCACCCACCCGGCCAACACGCCCTGCTTTTCCTCGCCCCCCAGGCACATCAGGCCGGTCACCGTCAGTCCCGTCAGGGTCGCGAACAGGATCAGGATCATCACGGCGCCCGCCGGGTTGTGACCCAGGTAGTGGCGTGGGCGCAGCAGCATGGCCCCGCGCAGGTGCTCAAGCACCCGTCCGGGTCCGTAGGCGAAGCTGGCGATGCGGCTGTAGGCACCGCCGAAAAGGGCCCAGACGACACGAAAAACGACGAGGGCGACGATGATGTACCCGGCTACGCTGTGAACCCCCATCCACCACTCCGGGGCAACGAACCCCGTGATCAAGGCGACGGCGACCGAGACCACCAACACCCAATGGAACAGCCGTGTCGGCAGGTCCCAGACGCGGGCCCACCCGCCGGGGTCGTTGCCGGTGGCCACACCGGCGACGGCCGGCCTCTGAGATTGGTTGATGGTCATCGCTAGCTCCTCGATGGCCGCCGTGCTGATTGCGGGCGAGGGGGAAAGCTAGCGGCTTGCCGCTGAATGGGCGCTGAAGGTCCCGTTCAGCTTCGGTTCAGGAATGGTGGCGGCGTCCGCCGCCACATGCAGATTCTTGGACCAATCGTCGAATGCCATGACCGGAACCCTTCCTTGCGCTAAATTGGAACGGTTCTTAATGCAACGGTCCCTCCAGAATCCCGGGTAATCGGGATTTTTTGGACGCCGGCCGGCACGGGAATAGAGGAATCAGAGATGGAGTCGCGATACCTTCTCCTCGTCCGCTTCGCCCTTTTCAATCTGGTCGCCGCCAGCCTGCTCGTCGCCACCTACCTGCAGGGTTGGATCGACCACATGATTTCCGGGCACCTGGTCGAACTGCCCCTGGTGATTGTCCTGGTATTCGGATTCGGGCTCGCCGTCTGCACCTTCAGGGTCTGGCAGAACAGCCGCGAACTGAACGACGTCGAGGACGGCCGCCCGGCGCCCCGGTCCCAGGCCGGCCGCTACCTGGCCAACGTCACAAACGGCGGCGGTGAAAGCCGGGCGCTCCACGCCAGTGTCCTTCGGCTCAAGCTGTCCAACCGCATCGCCATCGTCCGCCAGGTCGCCAACACCCTGGTCTTCCTGGGGCTGATCGGCACCGTCATCGGCTTCGTCATCGCCCTCGCCGGCGTCGACCCCCAGGCGGTCAGCGACGTCCAGCGGGTCGCGGGCATGGTGTCGAAGCTGATCCAGGGCATGGCGGTGGCGTTGAACACCACCCTTGTCGGCGCCGTCCTCTATGTCTGGCTGATCGTCGACCACCGGATGCTCGCCACCGGCACCGTTCATCTTCTGACCGCGACCATCGAACTGGCGGACGGCGATGGAACAGCTTGACTACTTCGACGACGACACAACGGGAACCGTCTTCCGCGACGTGCTGCTGCTGGCCCTGCTCGGCTTTATCGCCATCGTCGTCATGCTGCTGCCCCACATCAGCACCACCAAGGAGCAGACCGAGGACCACCGGGCGCCCGGCAACGTCATCGTCGAGATGCACTGGCCCAATGATCTCTCGGTCGACGTCGATTTGTGGGTCAAGGCCCCGAACCAGTTGCCGGTCGGCTTCTGGAACCAGGGCGGTCATGTCTTCAACCTGTTACGCGACGACCTCGGTATCGAGGGCGACGCCACCAACGAGAACTACGAGGTCTCCTACAGCCGCGGCATCCCGCCAGGCGAATACGTGGTCAACGTCCACATGTACGGCAACCTGCCGGCCGGCGTCACGATACCGGTGAATATCGTCGTCAGCGTCAAGAAGAAGCTCGAGGACACCCGCCAGATCCTCAATTCCACCGTCGAGCTGTTTCGCCGCAATCAGGAGGAAACGGCGTTCCGTTTCCGCCTCGACCACGAGGGCGAGCTGGTACCCGACAGCGTCAGCACCCTGCGTCACCCCCTGATCACGGAGCTGCAATAATGGAGGTCATCTATTACCTGTTCATCGGTGCCGTGGTCGTCGCCGCGGCCCTCGCCAGCCTCGCCATCTGGGCCCCGCGCATCACCCGGGTCCGGGTTGCCGCCCTGGCCCTGGCGGCGCTGTTCATGCCCGTCGCCTACGCCCAGATGACCGAGCTCCTGAGTAAGCCCAAGCCCATGAGCTTCGAGTGGTATGAGCGGGCCTCCGAGGAGGCCGTGGTCCTCGGCATCAACCTCGACGAGGGCCGGGCCATCTATCTCTGGCTGCGCCTCGCCGACACCGACC
>JAJFIG010000438.1 GCA_021775195.1 Rhodospirillales bacterium
GTTCGGGTGTAGTCGGCACGGTTTCGGGGATGTCGATGTCGAAGCCCGTGTTGTCGAGGATTTCTTCCACGGTATGGCCGGGGTGGACGCTGTCGAGGCTGAAGCGGCGGCGGTCCTTGTCGAAGGAAAACACGCCGAGGCCGGTAACCAGGGCCCTGGGGCCGCCGGGACGGTAGACGTCGGGCGGGCTGACCCCGGGGGCGCTGATGAAATCGACCTTGGGGACGAAGACCCGGCGGCTGTGCTCCTCGCGGAAGAGGATCACATTGGGGACGACGAAATACATGAAGGCGGAGCCGAAGGAGCCGGGGAAGCGCACCTCAACATCGGGGTACGGGCCGGTGCCGACGAGGTTGAGGTTGGCCTCGCCGTCGATCTGGGCGCCGCCCAAAAAGAAAACGTCGATGCGGCCCTGGCCGGCGGCGTCGAAGAGCTCGCGCCCCCCATCGGTGAAGGGGTTGTTGGCATGGCCGTGGATCATCGAGACCTGGAGTGCGCCGCCGGTGACCTCGCGCATCAGGAGGGCGGCGGAACCGGGGATGGGGGAGGCGGCGCCAATGGCGGCGTTGCGGGCATCGCCGAACATGCGGGCGATGACGCAGATGAGGAATTCCTCAGGCGACCAAGGTGTGGTCATGAGGCGGCGCGGACCGTGCTGTCGTAGACGTAGTGGTCCAGGTATTTGCGGAAGCCTTCGGCGGTCGCCGCCTGGCGGGCGTAATTGGCGATGTGCCCGGCGTCGGCGTCGTAGTGACCGACCAGCCCCAGGGGATGGCAGCCGCCGACGGCCTCGGCGACGGCGGTGACGTAAAGGGCCGGCAGGGTGCCGGCGGCGGTGGTCTCGTCGCCGAGCAGGTCGTCGTCCTGGACCTTCTCGACGGTGACCAGGGTGGCGCGGGCGGCGTGGGCCATGGTGGCCAGTTCGCGGCGGCGTCCGATCCAGACGTTGCCCTTTTTGTCGGCAAGGGGGGCGTGGAAGACGGCGACGTCGGGCTGGATGGCGGGCAGGAGGACGATGGGGCCATCGCCGCCGCCGAGGGGATCGTCGACCACCTTCCAGTCGTCGCGGTGGCGCACGATGTCGGAACCGATAAGGCCGCGAAGGGGCATGAACGGGACCCCCTTCTCGGTCGCCTGCAGGGCCGAATGGATGGCGGGACAGGTGGAGTCGCGCATGACCACGGCGCCGCTGCGCACGGCCTCGGTGAAGCGCGGCGCCGGGCCGGCCTCGGCGAGGCTGACGGCGGCGGCCTCCATGACTTTGACGCAGCCGGCGCCGATGAGCATGTCGGCGGCGAGGCCGCCGATGGGCACCGACAACAGGTGCAGGTCGCGGGCGCCGCGTCTGATCAGGGCACGGACAAGGGCCATGGGGACGAAACTGTATTCCGGCGGCAGCGCCAGCAGGGCGCCGTCGGGAATGCGCAGGGCCAAGTCTTCGAGACGTTCGTGTGCAGCCATGGGGATTTCCTTCAGGCCGTGCCGCCGGTCAGATAGCGCCCCCGACATGGGGCGCCAACCCTGGGCCGGTGGTCAGCGCAGGCTCGACAGGTTGGCGACCAGGACATCCTGGGCCTGGCGGATTTCCTTGGCGATCTTGTGGGCGATGTCCTGGTCGGCGGAGGCGCAATTCATGGCAACGTCGGCGCACTGGCCATGGGTCTCCAGCACCGCCTGGACGAGGGCGTCGTGGATGATATGGGTCACCGTCTTCGCCTGTTCGCCCTCGGGCGTCGCCTGCAGGGCGTCCAAAACGGCCTGGGTGGTGGTTACCGCTCGTTCGTTTAAATTCATCGTGGGTTCTCGACTTTCCGGGAATTCAACCCGACATCTATAGAAGGGGCCAAAACGGATGCTTCGACGTTAACATAAACCGGTCACGGGGACCATTGCGCAAGAGACTATCACCCGCAACCACGGCCCCAGCCGATTGAGATACCGGAAACCGGCCCGGGAGAGTACAATTGGATACCATGACCGAACGCACCGACATCGTTATCGCGACCATGAAGGAACGCCTCGTGACGCACCGGGCGGAACTGCTCGAACAGTGCGTGGCCACGGAACACGACCGCGACCCGGTGGAACTGGACCAGACCTCCGTCGGGCGGCTGTCGCGCATGGACGCCCTGCAGAGCCAGGCCATGGCCCTGGAAACCGAGCGCCGGCGGGAAACGGAGATCCAGCGCATCGACGCCGCCCTGAAGCGCATCGAGGACGACGACTACGGCTACTGCCTGACCTGCGGCGAGGAGATCGCCGTCAAGCGCCTCGATTTCGACCCGGCAACGCCAGTGTGCATCGACTGCGCCAAGACGGGGTAGGCCGGCCGCCCTGGCGTTCAAGACCCGGCTTCGCTACACTCGGGGCAATCAGAACGCAGGGAAGCGTCAACCGGGGGGGCCGGTATCCGTGCCGCCGCACGCGACGCCGTAGCCATGACCGACACCAGCCCAAGCCTTACCTTCCGCGACCTTGTCCAGCCGATGACGGCGGAGGATTTCTTCGCCCGCTGCTACGCCAAGAGCGCCGTGCGCATCCTGGGGGACGACGACAGGTTCGCCGATGTCTTTTCCTGGGAAGCCTGCAACCGGCTCCTGAACATGAACGCACTGTGGTCGGAGAAGACCCTCAAGATGGCGCTGCACGAGCGCAACCTGGGAGCACAGGAATACTGCGTGCCGGGGATCAACCGGGACGGCCAGCGGGTGCTGCGCCCGGACATCGGCCAGGTGCACGGGCATCTGCGCCAGGGGGCAACCCTGGTCCTCGACCTGATCGAGACCCTGAGCCCGGAAATCGCCGCTATCGGCGCCATGCTCGAGGTGGTCACCGGGGCGCCGCTGTCGTGCAACGCCTATTGTTCGTGGGACCAGCAGCAGGGGTTCGGGTCCCACTTCGACACCATGGACGTGTTCGTGCTCCACATCGAGGGGACCAAGACCTGGCACGTCTACGACGGGCGCTTCGAGCATCCGATGGAGCTGCCCGGTTACAACCACCCCAGTTTCCCCCGCGAGCACCACGAAGAGGCCAAGGGCAACCTGTTGCAGGAAATGACCCTGACGCCAGGGGACCTGTTGTACCTGCCCAAGGGCCAGTACCACGACGCCCTGGCCTCGAGCGGCGCCTGCCTGCACCTGTCGTTCGGCATTACCGAGGCCACGGGGCACGACCTGGTCGGCATCCTCGCCCGGGACCTTCCCGCCGATCCCCTGTTCCGCCAGTCCCTGCCCCATCACGGCGACGGCGACGCCCATGCCGCCCACGTCGAGGTGCTGGCGGAGCGGCTGCGGGATATCGTCGCCAGCCGCGAGACGTCGGAGACCATGCGCGACTACCAGCGCCAGCGGGCCCAGCGATGCCTGCCGGGCTTCGCCCTGCCCAGCCGCGACGAGGCGGTGCGCTACCGGGTGCGATTCCTCGGCGCCTCGGTCACCGCGCACCTGGGCATCCAGACCCTGAAAACCGACCGGGGCAAGGAAACCCTGAGTCCGGAAGAGGCGGAGGTCGCCGGCTGGGTGATGTCCAGGGATTGGTTCGATCGGGACGACCTGGGCGGAGCGTTCGAGGGGATCGGCGGAGCGGATATGGACGCCGTGCTCGACAAGCTCGGCGGCGCCGGACTGATCGAGGGGCTTTAGCCCACATCCCGGCGGGGCCTTGCGGCACCAGCGCGGCAACCCCAGATTCCCGGGACCGGTCCCTTCCACGGAAAGTCGTACAGCACCATGGCAAAACCCCAACCCGCGACTTCGGCCTCGTTCAGCCCCCGGCCCGACTACCGGATCACGATCGAGCCGGCGGCGCGGCGCCTGCGGGTCGTATTCGGCGGCTAGGCCGTGGCCGACAGCGACCGCGCCCTGGTGCTTGAAGAGACCCGCCACGCCCCGACTTTCTATATCCCCCGGGACGACGTGCGCATGGAACTGCTGACGCCCACGGAACACCGGACCTACTGCCCTTTCAAGGGCAACGCCAGTTACTGGACGGTGGCGGCGGGTGGGCGCACGGCCGAAAACGCCGCCTGGAGCTACGAAGACCCCTACGACGAATCACGGGCAATTGCCGGCCACGTCGCCTTCTATTGGGACCGTATGGACGGCTGGTACGAGGACGAGGCCGAACTGTTCGCCCGCGCCGCCGACACAGAC
>JAJFIG010000439.1 GCA_021775195.1 Rhodospirillales bacterium
GGCCGTTGGAGGTGGCGATGCCGGAAACCGTCTTGCCCCAGACTTCGGCGATCTTGGCGCCCAGGGGATACCAGCTTCCGCCCGCCGGTCCCGAAACCATGCGGACGAAGGAATCGGCGTTGGCGGTGGTGCCGACCGGCAGCAACAGGGCCAGTACGGCAAGCGTCATCATTATCCGTTTCATGAATATCCTCCCTAGATCCTTCTTATTGGGCGGCGACGCGGACTGCACCGGGTGCCGACGACGCGATCATTCAGCAAGCGCCGGGGGCGGATCGAAGGTCGTGCGTGCGGTATCGCGTAGCGCCGTCCTTGATCGAAAGATGCTGCCCAATAAGGGGCTGCAATACAAGATATTTACGACAGTATCCGCGTTTTGGCGGTGGGTTTGTCTCCGGTTGACAGTGCCGGCCGCGCCCCGTAATGATCGGCGGACGGTTGGCCGGGGAGGTGTATGATGATCGGAAGCAGTCGCCTGTCTCCCGCGCCGTGGAAGGGATCGCGGGCCGGCTCCGCCAGCAATGGGTCCCGGTCATGACCGAAGGCATCCGCGCCCTCATCAACCCGTCGTCCATTGCCATCCTCGGGGCCTCGGCCAATCTTGAAAAACTCAACGGACGGACCCTGCAATACCTACAGCGGGCGGGCTACGGCGGGGCCATCTATCCGGTCAACCCCAAGTACGACGGGATCG
The DNA here is from genome assembly GCA_021775195.1 of Rhodospirillales bacterium. Classification (GTDB taxonomy): domain Bacteria; phylum Pseudomonadota; class Alphaproteobacteria; order Rhodospirillales; family 2-02-FULL-58-16; genus JAJFIG01. The sequence goes on from JAJFIG010000439.1 coordinate 695, forward strand.
CCGGCCTGACCTGTTATCCGGACGTCGCGTCAATTCCCGGCGCCATCGATCTCGCAATTGTCGCCATCCCGGCCCGCCACGTCACCGCCGCCATCGCCGCCCTCGGCGAAAAGGGGGCGCGCGCCGCCGTCGTGTTCAGCGCCGGATTTGCCGAGATGGGCGCGGACGGGGCGGCGCTCGAGGCGGCGATCGTCGAGGCGGCGCGGGGCCATGGGATGCGCCTCTGCGGGCCGAACACCCTGGGCCTGATCAACGGCTTTACCGGCGCCACCGCCACCTTCAGCCAATACGCGAAGGGGCCGATCGTCGCCGGTCCGGTAGCCTTCATCACCCAGTCCGGCGCCTTCGGCACGGCGATCGCGGCACTGGCGCGGTTGCGTGGCATGGGCCTCGGCTACGTGGTCAACACGGGCAACGAGGCCGACGTCACCCTGGTCGACGTGATGGACGAAATACTCGCCGATGAGCGTATTCGCGTCTGCACGGCCTACGTCGAGGGACTGCGCGACGGCCCCGCGTTCCTGGAGCTCGCGGGAACGGCACTGGAGCGGGGTCAGCCGATCATCGTCCTCAAGGTCGGGCGCGGCGACGCCGGGGCGCGGGCGGCGGCGTCCCACACCGGGGCGCTGGCCGGCGAGGATCGCGTCTTCGACGGGGTGGCGCGCCAGAAGGGGATCATCCGGGCCCGCAACGAGGAACAGATGCTCGATCTGGCCGAGGCCTTCGCCGCCTGTCCGCTACCCCAGGGGCCGGGCGTCGGGATCATCACCCAGTCGGGGGGCGCCGGGGTGATGATGGCCGACCGGGCAGAGGAACTGGGACTCACGGTTCCGGTGGTGGGCGAGGCGACCCGCGCCAAACTCGGCGAGGTGCTGCCGGCCTTCGGGACCGCGACGAACCCCGTCGACATGACCGGCCAGTTCATTGCCGAGCCGGCGATCCTCAGGGACGGGGTCAAGGTCCTGCTCGAGGACCCCGGCATCCACATCGCCATCATCTGGCTCGAACTCATGGAAGACTACGCCGAGCAGATGCTGGCGATCTTCCGCGACATCCGGGACAGCGTCGACAAGCCCTTCATCATCAGCTGGGTTGCGGCCTCGGACGAAGCCCTCGACGGTCTACGGGACATGGGCATATGCGTGGTGCGTGGCGGCGAGCCGGCCATCGATGCCGCGGCGGCGCTTGCCGGCTATGCCGAGGCCCGCCGCCGCGCGGTTGCGCCCGTCGCTTCGGCGAAGGCGCCCGTCCTGCCCGCCGAGGCCGGTCCCGTACCAACCCTGCAGGCGGCGGAAATCCTGCGAACGGCAGGTATCTCGGTCGTAAACTCCGTGCTCACCCGCAGCGCTGGCGAGGCCGCCGATGCGGCGGATAAAATCGGTTATCCCGTGGCCCTGAAAATCGAATCGCCGGACATCCTGCACAAGACCGAGGCCGGCGGGGTGCGCCTCGGCCTCGGCGACGCAGGCGCGGTCGAGGCCGCCTTCGCTGAAATCACCGCGGACGCCCGGACCTATCGGCCCGACGCCGACATTGACGGCGTCGTCGTTCAGAAAATGGGATCGGATGGGGTCGAGATGGTTCTGGGCGCCCGCCGCGATCCCGTTTTCGGCCCGGTGGTCATGGTCGGCCTCGGCGGGGTTCTGGTCGAGGTGATGGGCGACGTGGTCTTCCGCAGCGCTCCGGTAAGCCGGGCGGAGGCGGACGCCATGCTCGACGATCTTCAGGGCGTGGCGCTGCTTGCCGGTGTCCGCGGCGGCGAACCTGCCGACCGCGAGGCCCTGGTCGAGATGATTTGTGCCTTGTCGGTGTTCGCCGCGTCGGCGCACCCGCGACTGGCCGAACTGGACCTCAATCCGGTGCTGGCGGGACCGGACGGAGCTGTTGCCGTCGACTGGCTGATGGTCGTGGAAAAGGACTGATCACGACGGCGGCGGTGCCTCGCCGCCCTCGGGGCCGTAGAAGACCACCCAGACGGCGAAATCGTCGCTGAACTCCTCGAACCGATGCTCGACGCCGGCAGGTACGAACAGCATGTCGCCGGCGGTGAAGGGATGGCGCTCGGGGCCGTTGACGAACATGCCGCTGCCACTGACGACGACGTAGATTTCATCCTGGGTGTGAGGCGTCTGTTCGTCCTTCCCACGGGGCGCGTAGAGTTTGGCCAGCATGGTTCCATGGGCCATCACCGCCGCCGAGCGCTGGCCATCCGGTATGGGCAGTTTCTCGGCCTCGTCGACGGTGATCCGCCACGGCGTGGCGCCCGCCCACGTTCTTGCAAATCCGTCATCCATGACCGTCTCCCCTTATGTTGAACGGCGCCGCCTCAACGACGTGTCAGCCGTGTAAATGACCAGCGCCAGCCA
>JAJFIG010000440.1 GCA_021775195.1 Rhodospirillales bacterium
TCGCCCTTTACCAGCCGTCCACCCACGCCACCCATCCCCTGGCGGCGGTGGGTTTGGTCAACGATGGAAAATCGGGCCTGCCGCCCGGCGTTCTCACCATTTACGAACGCTCCGGGGCAACCGGCGATGTCGCCTATGTGGGCGACGCCCAGCTGACGACGCTGCCGGCGGGCGGGAAGCGTCTGGTCAGCTTCGCGCTTGATCAGAAGACACTGATCGGGCGGACGGTCGATAGCCGGCGTCGCCTGGCCAAGGGCGCCATTGAGCGGGGTGTGTTCCGTCGCACGGTCATCGAACGGCAGACTACGACCTATCGCTTGAAAGCGCCGGCGCTGGAAAGCCGAACCGTGCTGCTCGAACACCCGCGCCGGGCGGGATGGAAGCTGGTCAGTCCGGGCAAGGACGGCGTGGAGCTTACCGATCGCACCTATCGTATCGCGGTAACGCTCAAGAAGGGCGAAAGCCGGGTCCTGGAGGCGATCATGGAGCGGCCACGACAGGAGACGGTCAAGATGTTGTCGATCTCGGCAAAACAGATCGCCGCCTATGCCAGGGCGCCGGCGCTGTCGAAGGGCGTGCGAGATGCTTTTGCCCGCATGGCGGAACTGAGACGGACCGTCCAGGCCCACCGCCGCGAGGCGAAGAAACTTGAAAGGGAGCGTAAGACCATCGTCGACGACCAGGCCCGAATCCGCCAGAATCTCAAACAGGTCAACCGGGGCAGCGATCTGCACAACCGTTACCTAAAGAAGCTCAACACCCAGGAGGATCGTCTGGAATCCCTGTTCGGCGCCCTGGAGGAGGCGAAGGCCCGGGTCAAGGCGGCGGAGGGTGCTCTCGCCAACTATGTTGCAAAATTGAAGGTCTGACGCCGGCAGACCATCGAGGAGAATTAAATGGACAACCAGTCCGATGTGGTCGGCCTGACGCGGGAACTACTGCGCTTCAACACTATCAACCCGCCTGGTGACGAGCAGGCCTGCGCCGAGCATCTGGGCCGGCTGCTGGAGGGTGCCGGCCTGACGGTCGCCTACCACGCCTTCGCCGAGGGGCGCACCAGCCTCGTGGCCCGCCTCGAAGGTAGTGGCGACAAGGCACCCATCTGTTTCACCGGTCATATCGATACCGTACCCCTCGGTGCCCAACCGTGGAGCAAGGACCCCTTCAATGGCGAGACCAGGGACGGCAAGCTTTTCGGTCGTGGGTCCAGCGACATGAAAGGCGGCGTCGCCGCATTCGTCATGGCTGCCCTTGACCTCGCGGGCAGCACCCGCCCTTCGGCGGGCCTGGTTCTGGTGATCACGGCGGGGGAGGAGACGGGATGTGAAGGGGCCTTTCATCTTGCCCGCCAGGAAGGTGCCCTGGGCGAGGCCGGGGCCGTGGTTGTCGGCGAACCCACGGCCAACTATCCCTTTGTCGGTCACAAGGGGGCTTTGTGGCTGGAAGCCTGCAGCCGTGGGGTGACGGCCCATGGGTCGATGCCGGACAAGGGCGTCAACGCCATCTACAAGGCGGCGCAGGCGGTGGTAAAGCTGGAGGACTTTGGCTTCAATGTGGCCCCTCATCCGCAGATGGGGCCGCCGACCCTGAACGTGGGCACCATACAGGGCGGCATGAACATCAATTCGGTGCCGGACGAGACCGTTTTCAGCATCGACATCCGAACCATTCCGGGACAGACCCATGCCCAGGTCCGCAGTGTTCTGGGGTCCTATCTGGGCGAGGATGTGGATATCAACCCGCTGATCGATGTCGAGGGTATCTGGACAGACCCGCAAAATGGCTGGATTCAGGACGTCTATCGCATCACCGGAGAAATCCTGGGGGAGTCTCCGGAACCGCGAACGGCAACCTATTTCACCGACGCCTCGATTCTGACTCCGGCGTACGACCGCCCGCCGACGGTGATCCTGGGGCCGGGAGAGCCGGCGATGGCCCACCAGACAGACGAATATTGCCATATGGGCCGTATCGTTCAGGCACAGGAAATCTACACGCGGATCGCTCAGGCCTGGTGTGGATTCTGACCGGTCTTGAGGTGTGGCCTCAGGTGACGGCCGGTTCCTTCACGGTTTCGTCCACATACTGGCGCAAGGCCGCGATCACGTCGGTGTCGTACTTTTCGGGATTGTCCTCGAGGATATCCAGGGCCTCGCGGCTGGTAATGGTGGCGCGATAACCACGAGGCTCGATGCGGGCGCAGTAGACGTCGACAGCGCCGATGATGCGGCCGAGGAGATCGATCTCGTCGTTCCTCAAACCCCTCGGATACCCGGTGCCGTCGAGACGTTCGTGCATTTGCGCGACGGTCCCGCATACGGGCAGGCCGAAGTCGATTTCCTTGAGGATATCCTCGGTGCGTTGAATGTGGCCCTGTACCACGACTTCCTCGACGGGTGTCAGGCGTGCCTTCTTCGTCAGCAGGCTTTCCGGAATCGACAGCTTGCCAATTTGTGAAAGGTTGGCCGCCATCTCGAGGGTCGCGATATGCTCGTCGTCCAAGGAAAGTCGTTGGCCGATTTCGCGGCCGATTTCACACATGCGGTTGGAATGGCCGGCGAGATAGGGATCGTGCATCTCGACCGTATGAACGAGCGCGGCGATGGTGGCGTCGATGGCCTGCTTCATCTTCTGCTGGTGTTCGATCTGCTCGGTCACATCGCGGGCGACCGATACGATGCCGATGATATTGTCATCGTCGTCGCGTAGCGGCGCATTGGAAATGGTCAGGCATCGTCGCCGGTCCAAAAGGTCCAGTTCTTCCTCGATGATTTCAGCGGCGCCAGTCCGCAGGACCCGCTTATCCGAAGCGCTCAGGCGACGGGCGGTATCTTCGCCGAAGATGGCCGTGTCACTCAGGTCGATCACCTCGTCAAGATCGCGGCCAACGGCCCTGGTAAACGCCGGGTTGGCGTAACTGTAACGGCCGTCCAGGTTCTTGAGGCCGATCTGCTCTTCAATGGAATTGTTGATGCTGTCCAGCAATTGGCGCTGAGCCTGGATCTGGGCCGCCAAATTCTGGAACTGCAATGCCAGGGCCTGGTTGTAGACACCGGTCTGGCGCCACCAGACGGCAATGAATGCCGCGGCGATGAGTACCGTGGTCAGCAGAGCCAGGCCACCGCCGACCAGGCGATAGGTCGTCAGCGGCGCCAAGGCCGTGGCAGCGTCAACCTCGCGGACCACCAGCCATGGAGCATTGGCGACCGGTATCCCCGAGGAAAATACCGTTTCGCCACCACCAATCCGGGGCCTGGCGGCGAATGTAAGGGGTGCCGGCTTCGACGGTATATCGGAGCTTGAGATGGCGCGGCGGAAAGGAGTCTTCCAGGGTACGATCTCCTCGCTGCCTTGGGCGGTCATCTGGAAAAAGCGTGTGTACTCTCCTTCCTGGGCAAGCGGGCCGGAAACCATGATTTCGGCAATCTTGCTGCTGGCCGGTGTTGCCACGAGCATGACGCCGACGGTTCGCCGGGCGTCCTTGGGATCGGCGACCTGGGGCGGGGTGACGGGAAACAGAATGTTCAGTTGCAATCCGTCCTTGGCGACGGCGAGAGGCAGCACAGTTTGCGCGCCCGTTTCGAAAACCGCCTGCGCGGCTCGCCGTTGATCGGGAGTCAGGGCAGGGGCTGTGGCATTGGCCAGATAGACACGCCCGTCACGGCCGATCATGTATGCACCGGTGATCCCGCTTTGTTCGGCGAACTCGTTGACGGCGAGTTGCATGTAGGGAAGCTGTTCCTTGAGGGCGCCGGGCAGGGCCGTGCTCGTGCCAGCCAGGTCCACTTCCGCGGCGAAGAGCCGGAACAAACCGCTTTCCGTCAAATTCCCAGCCAGTTGGGCAAGGCCCTCCAGCCAGGTGGCAAGCACCGCCGTGTGTCCCGACACGGCAATTTTCGCACGATGCTCGACATTGGTGACGATTTCCTTTTCCCGACTCTCGACGATCAGGAAAACGGTGAGCGCGGCGACGACCACAAGACCGGCGATAACCGCCGCGCCAAGATAAAGCATCCTCTTGACGCTCGGGGCAGCCTGTTCACGGGCGTGGCCGGAAATCAGGTCCCTGACGTCGGGATTTGTCGCGCCATCCAACATCCAGCCGGCTCCTTAGTTACTCTTGCCATGGGCCGCGCCTGCCAGCCTGGGCGCGGCGAGATGGGCCCACCGGGTAGTCTCGTTCACGGAATAAAAGGGGACATAATAATTTGTCCGATCCTGGGTAAATATCGTGTTCGAAACGTTATCAAGTATGTAAACCCGGTTTTCGTGATAGGCGGCGAGGAAGGTGTGCGATTTATTTCTCAACGCATCCTTTGCGACGACGATGCGGAGATCGTCGTTGGGAAAACCAGCATCCCGCAAGGTAAAGAACTTCATGATGGCGAAGTTCTCGGAGCCGCCGGTATTCTGCAGAAACTCCAGCGGAGATGCCCATTCGTCTTCGGCGTCGTAGGCCTCGCGGTTGCCACTGGCAGGCCAGGCGTTGACGAACAGATTGGTCGCCCGCAACTGGTCGATCGGCGCCAGTGATTTCATTTCCTGCACTTTGGCGCGCCAGGCGATCATCTTGGCCGAGACGCAGGCGTCCGCGTCGTTGTCGCAGCGTGCAATAGTGGATCTTTCACGGTCCAATTTCTCGAGGACCCTTGTCCATTGGGGGAGGGCAGCCAAGTTTCCCGACGGTATTTCCACGGTTCCCATCAGCCTGGGCGGCATGGTCTGGGCGCCGGCGGGTGCCGCAGGCTGCAGGCCCAGAGCCGTACCGATCAACAGCAAAGGTAAAATAAGGCGTCGCACCGTCATCGCTCCGTGAGAGCCTGATTTCTGGCCTTGAGAACGGGCTTGAGAAGGTAGTCGAGGACCGTCTTGTGCCCGGTCAGAATGTCGACGCTGGCCACCATGCCTGGAATGATCGGCAGGGTTTCACCGGCATGCACCAGTTCGTTTTTCTCGGTTCGGACAATGATCCGGTAATAGCTGTCGCCCTGTTCGTCGATGATTGTGTCGGCGCTGATCCGCTCCAGTTTCGCGGCCAATCCCCCATAAATAGAGAAATCGTAGGCGGTCAGCTTGACGGTTGCCTCCTGGCCCGGCTTCAGGAAGGCGACGTTGGCGGGCAGGACCTTCGCTTCGACCAGAAGCGTGTCGTCCACGGGCACGATTTCGAGCAGATCCATTCCCGGGCGAACGACACCGCCAATAGTCGTGATCTTCAGTTGCTTGACCACTCCCTTGACGGGGGACCGGATCTCGGCGCGGACGACACGGTCCTTGGAGGCGAGAATTTCCTGTTCAACCTGGGCGAAGTCGGCCCTGCGAAGGTTCAGTTCACGCAGTGCTTCGGAGCGGAAAGCCAGGTATTTTTCCTCGATCCGGCGGTTCGCCTCCTGCATGGCCGAGCGGGTCCGGGGCATGGAAAGCTTGGCTGCCTTGATC
>JAJFIG010000045.1 GCA_021775195.1 Rhodospirillales bacterium
CAAGCTGATCGAAGAAAAGTACGGCGCCGAAGGTACCGACATGCTGAACGCCATGTTGAAGGCGATCAAGGGCGCCCAATAGAAGGCAGTCTCTCCTCCCTGAAACTGCCCGGGGCCGGGTTTCGCGCGCGAGACCCGGCCCCTTTTTTCGAAGAGCGAATTCGATTGATATGCCCGGCCGGAGCGTTGTCGGAATGGATGCGTCAGAGCGGTTCCATTGGACCCTGAACCCCAAGGTGACCCCGGGCGCCGCCTATGGCGCCGCCCAGGCGGCGCTGCTCGACGGTGCCGGGCTGGCACGGGCCAGGGATGTGATCTCGGCGTGGCCGGGTTACGGCCCGACGCCGCTGGTGGCGCTTCCCGGGATTGCCCGGCGGGCCGGAGTCGGCGCGGTCCACTACAAGGACGAGGGCCAGCGTTTCGGCCTCAAAAGCTTCAAGCCCCTGGGCGGCGCCTACGCCGTCGCCTGCCTGGTCATGGACGAGGTCGGGCGGCGCACGGGCGCCGATGGCATCGCCATAGCCGACCTGCTGGCCGGCCGCTACCGGGACATCGCCTCGACGATCACGGTGACTGCCGCCACCGACGGCAACCATGGCCGCGCCGTCGCCTGGGGGGCGCGCCTGTTCGGCTGCAACGCCGTCATCTTCATTCATGAAACGGTGACCGCGGGCCGCGAGCGGGCCATCGCCGGCTACGGAGCCGAGGTGCGGCGGACGCCGGGAACCTTCGACGACGCCGTCCGCGTGACCCAGGAAACCGCCGACGTCGAAGGCTGGCACGTGATCGCCGATACCTCGGACGGGGTGGTCATCGGGGCGACCCGCAACGTCATGCAGGGCTATGCCCTGATGGCGGCGGAAGCCATCGAACAACTGCCCTACGAGGGGCCACCCTCCCACATCTTCCTGCAGGCCGGTGTCGGCGGCATGGCGGCGGCGACCTGTGCCCAGTTCTGGCAGGCCTTCGGTGCGGATCGCCCGAAGACGGTGCTGGTGGAGCCCGAGACCGCCGCCTGCTGGTTCGAAAGCGTCAAGGCGGGGGAGCCGGCGACCGTCGGCGGCGATCTCGAATCGATCATGGCGGGGCTTGCCTGCGGCGAGATTTCACGGCCGGCATGGGATATCCTGGCACCCGGCGCCGATGGGGCGATGACCATCACCGACGAGGCCGCCGCCCGGTGCATGCGCCTTCTCGCCGCCGGCGAGGATGGCGACGCGCCGGTGGTGGCCGGCGAATCGGCGGTGGCCGGGCTGGCGGGACTGCTGGCGGCGGCGGCGGATGACGGGGCGTGCGACGCGCTGGGCCTCGATGCCGATAGCCGGGTGGTGCTGTTCGGCACCGAAGGGGCAACCGATCCCGATACCTACGCCGCCATCGTCGGGCACCCGGCGGAAGCGGTGGTGTGAGGACGAGCGATGAAGACCGATAACCTGCGCATCGATCTCGACCGCCTACTGGGGCGTCTCGACGACCTCGCTACCGTCGGCGCCATCGACGGCGGCGGGGTGTGCCGCCTGGCGTTGAGCGACGAGGACAAGGCCGGCCGCGACAAGGTGCGGGGCTGGATGACGGACCTGGGGCTGGCGGTGACGGTGGACGGCATCGGCAACGTGGTCGGCCTGCGCCCGGGACAGGAGGATGGGCCGCCGGTGATGATCGGCTCCCACATCGACACCGTGGCCACGGGCGGGCGCTACGACGGCAACCTGGGCGTTCTCGCCGGCCTCGAGGTGGTGGCGGTGCTCAACGACGCCGGGATGACGACCCGGCGTCCCATCGCCGTCGCCTTCTTCACCAACGAGGAAGGGGCGCGCTTCCACCCCGACATGATGGGAAGCGGCGTGCACCAGGGGGATCTTTCGTTGGAAACGGCCCTGGCCGCGGACGGTATCGACGGGGCCACCGTCGGCGCCGAACTGGCGCGCATCGGCTACGCCGGCGATGCCCCGGTGGGCGCCGTCACGCCCCACTGCTTCCTCGAACTTCACGTCGAGCAGGGGCCGGTGCTGGAGGAGGAAGGAATCACAATAGGCGCGGTTACCGGGGTCCAGGGCATCTCGTGGACCGAATACCGGTTCACGGGGGTTTCCAACCACGCCGGGACGACGCCCATGGGGATGCGCAACGACGCCGGCTACGTCGCCGCCGCCGTTGCCATGGAGGCACGGAGCATCGCCCGGGACATGGGCGGCAACCAGGTGGCGACGGTGGGCACCATCGAGCTCGGCCCCGGGTTGGTCAACGTGATCGCGAATGAGGCCCGAGTGACGGTGGACCTGCGCAACACCGACGATAAGGCGCTGATGGCGGCGGAGGAACGGATGGCCGCCTTCGTCACCGGGACCGCGGGGGCCGAAGGGGTCGGGATGGAAAGCCGGTCCCTGGCCCGCTTTGCCCCCGTCGACTTCGACCCCGCCATGATCGACCTGGTAGCGGGAACGGCGACGGCCCTGGGGCATTCGGTCAAGCGCATGCCGTCGGGGGCTGGCCACGACGCCCAGATGTTCGCGCCCAACTGCCCGACGGCGATGGTCTTCGTGCCGTCGAAGGACGGCATCAGCCACAACGTCGCCGAATACACGGCGCCGGAGGATCTCCGCGCCGGCGCCGACGTGCTGCTGCAGGCGGCGCTGAGCAAGGCCGGGGAGGCGTAGCCATGTCCCGTATTCTGATGGTTGCCGCGGCCCAGATGGGGCCCGTTGCCCGGGACGAACCGCGATCCTCGACGGTGGCGCGGATGATCGGGCTGATGCGCCAGGCGAAGGAGAAGGGCGCCCAACTGGTTGTGTTTCCGGAACTGGCGCTGACCACCTTCTTTCCGCGCTGGTACATGGAGGACGCGGCCGAGATCGACGCCTTCTTCGAAACCGAGATGCCGGGGCCCGAGTCGCGGGTGCTGTTCGAGGCGGCGGCGCAACTGGGCGTCGGGTTCTATTTGGGCTACGCCGAGCTGGTGGAGGTGGATGGCAGGCGGCACCACTTCAACACTTCGATCCTGGTCGACGCCACGGGGGCGATCGTCGGCAAGTACCGCAAGGTGCACCTGCCGGGCCACGCCGAGAACGAGCCCTGGCGCCCCTTCCAGCACCTGGAGAAACGCTACTTCGAGCCCGGCGACCTGGGGTTCCCGGTGTTCGAGGCCTTCGGCGGAACCATGGGGATGTGCATCTGCAACGACCGGCGCTGGCCCGAGACCTTCCGGGTCATGGGCCTGCAGGGTGTGGAGATGGTGATGCTGGGCTACAACACGCCGGTGCACTATCCGCCGGCGCCGGAGCACGACCACCTGCAGGATTTCCATAACCACCTGGTGATGCAGGCCGGGGCCTACCAGAACGGGACCTGGATGGTGGGCGTCGCCAAGGCCGGCCACGAGGAGGGCTGCGACCTGATCGGCGGCACCTGCATCATCGCCCCGACGGGGGAGATCGTCGCCCAAGCCGAAACCCTGGCTGACGAGGTCATCGTCCACGACTGCGACCTGGACCGGTGCAAGGAAATCCAGGAGAACATCTTCAACTTCGGCCTCCACCGCCAACCCGAACACTACACGCTGATCACCGGGACCAAGGGCGTGATGCGCCCACCGCCCCGCCAAGAGGATTGAAGCCATGCCCATCGGACTGGAACGGGACATCGTCGACGAGAAGACCTACGCACGCACCGTCGAGCGCTTTCGCGAGGCCGGCGTCCGCCTGCCGAGGATTTCGGAGCTGGCGGCGCCGGCGGCGACCCACGAACGCCTGGGGCAGGCCCTGGCCGACGTCGACCCGGACGCGCCGGACCCGTGGAACCTGTTCCGGGTGCATTGGCACAACGACGCCGAGCGCCGCGGCGTGGCGGCGGTGCCCGAGCACCTGGTGCTGGGAGAGGAACTGACCGGCGTCAAGGCCAAGATCATCGTCGCCCTGGGCAACCGCTTTCCGATGATCCGGGCGCACAAGGTGCTGGCGGCCTACGGCTGTCTGGTGCCGAGGCTGGTCAGCGGGCGCTTCGATCCGACCCGGCACCGCGCCATCTGGCCGTCGACGGGCAACTACTGCCGGGGCGGCGTCGCCATCTCGCGAATCCTCGGCTGCCGGGGGGTGGCGGTGCTGCCCGAGGGCATGAGCCGGGAGCGCTTCCAGTGGCTGGAGGACTGGGTGGCGGACCCCGGCGATATCATCCGCACGCCGGGATCGGAGAGCAACGTCAAGGAGATCTACGACGCCTGCCATACGCTCGCCCAGGACCCGGACAACGTCATCTTCAACCAGTTCAACGAGTTCGGGAACTACATCGTCCACCGGGCGGTGACCGGGCCGGCCCTGGAGAGCATCTTCGAGGCGGTGAAGGGCTCGAGCGATCTCAAGGCCCGGGCCTACGTCTCGGCCTCGGGTTCGGCGGGGACCCTGGCCGCCGGGGACCACCTGAAGGAGCGCCTGGGGTCGAGGACCTGCGTCGTTGAGGCCCTGGAATGCCCGACGCTGCTCTACAACGGCTACGGCGAGCACAACATCCAGGGCATCGGCGACAAGCACATACCCTTCATCCACAATGTCTTCGCCAGCGACTACGTCACCGCGGTCTCCGACGCCGGTCCCGACGGCCTCAACCTGTTGTTCAACACCCCCGTTGGCCGCACCTTCCTGAGCCGGCAGAAGGGCATCGACGGGGCCCTGGTGGATGCGCTGGGGAACCTGGGTCTGTCGTCCATCGCCAACGTGCTGGCCGCGATCAAGGTGGCCAAGTACGAAGGCCTGGGCGCCGGCGACGCGGTGCTCACCGTGGCCACCGACGGGGCCGAGATGTACGTCACCGAGCGCGACAAGGCGGCGGCGAAATACTTTGGTGGCACCTTCGACGAGCTGGCGGCGGCGGAGACCTTCGGGCGCTACCTGGGCGGGGTCGCCACCGATCACTTTTCCGAGCTCACCCGGCGCGACCGCGAGCGCATCTTCAATCTCGGCTACTACACATGGGTCGAGCAGCAGGGGGTGTCGCTGGAGGACTTCGATGCCCGCCGCGACCCCGCCTTCTGGGATGGACTGATGGAGATGGCCCCGGCCTGGGACGCCATGATCGACGCCTTCAACGCCGCTACCGGGCAGAACGCCTGAGGGGCGGTCAGTGGGCGCTTCCCGCGGTACTGGTTGGGATGCCGGCGGTGGGGGGCGGAAGGGGCGTGCAGGGATGCAGGCGGGGGCGGTTCCGGCGGCGCCATTCGGCGACGGCGACGGCGACGCGGGCAATCCCCTCTTCGATCTTTTCCTCTGAAATCGAGGAATAGCCGAGCAGGACCGTGTCTTTTTCGTAGAGCTCCCAGCCGTAGGTGTAGGCGTTGCCGAGCGAATAGAGCCCGACGCCCCGGGCTAGCGCCAGTTCCTCGAGTTTGGCGGGATCGGGAAAGTCGGGCGGCAGATGCCAGGCGACGTGCATGCCGCCCTCGCGGCCCGACAGGCTGACGGAACCGAAGTGCTTGCGCAGGGAATCGATCAGGCGGTCACGGCGGCTGCGGCAGACCTGGCGGATGCGCCGCAGGTGGTTGAAGAAGGCGCCGCTGTTGATGAATTCGGCGAGGATCGCCTGGTCAAGCCAGGGGTGTCCACTGTCGAGAAGGGTCTTGATCGCGGTCGCCGGCTCAACCAGTTCGCGGGGGACGACCAGATAGCCGAGGCGCAGTCCGGCGCCCAGGCACTTGGAGAAGGTGCCCATGTAGATGACGCTGCCGCGGTCGTCGAGGCCCTTGAGCGCCGTCACCGGCGAGCCGGTGTGGCGGAAATCGTTGTCGTAGTCGTCCTCGAGGATGTAGCCGCGGCCCGGTGCCGCCGCCCAGTCGAGAAGCCGCAGGCGGCGCTCCAGGGGCAGGGTGGCGCCCGTCGGGTACTGATGGGATGGCGTCGTGTAGACGAGGCTGACGGGCCCGTCCGGCAACTTCGAGACGTCGATCCCCCTGCCGTCGACCGGAACCGGGATCAGGTCGGCGCCGTAGCTCTCGAAAACGAAGGCGGCCCCCTGATAACAGGGACATTCGGTGACCACGCGGGTGCCGTCGCGGATCAGCAGGCGG
>JAJFIG010000441.1 GCA_021775195.1 Rhodospirillales bacterium
TGGACGGGAGTGTTTTCGGTGAGCCTGGAAACCATTTTTTGCGCCGCAAAGACCTTATCACGAGGCGGGACGGGGTCCAACGGGTGGTGGAGGGGCGACCTAGCGCCCGGCAACGGTCAGGCCGTCGACCCGCGTTGTCGGGGCGTCGACCCCGTAGCGGAACTCCAGGTCGTCGGCCGCCGTGATGTTGGCGAACATGGAGTTCAGGTTGCCGGCTACCGTGACTTCGCTCACCGCATAAGTCAGTTCCCCGTTCTCGATCCAGAACCCGCTGGCGCCGCGGCTGTAGTCGCCGGTAACGCCGTTGATCCCGAAACCGATCAATTCGGTAACGTAGAAGCCGCTCTCGATGTCGGCCATCAGTTCGGCCGGGCTCACCGTTCCGGGTTCCAGGTACAGGTTGGCGGCCGAGGGCGAGGGTGGTGACGAGGTTCCCCTCGATGCATGCCCGGTGGTCTCGAGGCCCAGTTGCCGGGCCGAGCTCAGATCCAGGATCCAGGTGGTGAGGGTGCCCTTGTCGACAATGTTGCGCTTCCGGGTGGTGATGCCTTCGCCGTCGAAGGGCCGCGACCGGTGCCCCCGGCGGCGCAACGGGTCGTCGACGATGGTTACGGCTTCGGGAAAGATCGTCTGTCCCAGTTTGTCCTTGAGAAACGTCGTGCCGCGCGCCACCGAGACGCCGTTGATGGCGCTTGCCAGGTGCGACACTAGGCTGCGTGCCGCTCGCGGGTCGTAGACGACGGGCACCTGTGCCGTTTCCACCTTGCGCGGGTTCAGCCGCCGCACCGCCTGTTCGCCGGCGCGCCGGCCGATGTCCTCCGGTGAGCGCAGGTCCTCGGCGTAGACGGCACTGGCGTAGTCGTAATCCCGCTCCATCGCCGTTCCCTCGCCGGCCAGGACCGAAACGCTGAGGCTGCTGTAGGATCCCGAATAGGTCCTGGCGAATCCGTTGCTGGCGGCCATGGCCAGGGTGTTGCTGCCCCAGCTCGCCTCGGCGCCTTCCGAGTTGGTGACCCCGGTGACGGCGCGTGCCGCCTCCTCGGCGCGGGCCGCCCGGTCGCCCAGTTCATCGGCATCGGCCTCATGGGGATCGTAAATATCGAGGTTGGGAACCTCGCTCGCCAGCAGGTCCGGGTCCGCCAGGCCGCAATAAGGATCCTCGGGTACGGTACGGGCCATGGCCAGCGCCCGGTCGACCAGTTCCGTCAGGGCCTCGGCGGAAGTATCGGACGACGACGCCACGGCCTGGCGCTTGCCAACGAACACCCGGAGGCCCAGGTCGGCGCCCTCGGAGCGCTCCACCAGTTCCGGCTTGTCCAGGCGCCGGGCCAGTGACAGGGAGGTCCCGCGGACGAACACGGCGTCGGCGGCGTCGGCGCCGGCGGCCGTTGCTTTGCCAATAAGGTCGGTCAGGAGGTCGAGGTTCATGTCGTCCCTGGGCATGGCTGTTGATCGGGATGGGTATGACGCGCGGGAACCGTTATAGGGAATGGGCGGGATGGGCGCCACAGGGATTGTCGATCATCGGGAAAACGGATGATCCGAGCGATTGGGCGGCGGCGGTCTCCCGTCTTTCACCGCCGCCAGCAGCCGAAAAAAACGCTCATGAATCGCACATGGTGATTGTGCAAACGAAAACAACGTACAATATACTGCTGATCGTCACCCAATCGCGTGCCGACGTGCCACCGAGCGACCCGCCCTCGAAGGACCACGGCGGTACGCGCCGAAGGATCAAAAAAAGCAAAGCGAAGTCGGTCAAAAAACCATGTTAAACAATACGATAACCACCGGTGATCCGGCAGCGTCCGGGCGCCAGGAGGTCGAATCGGTGGTCGTCCGCTTCGCCGGCGACTCGGGTGACGGCATGCAGCTCACAGGCGGTCAGTTCACCCTGGCGACGGCCCTTGCCGGCAACGACCTCGCCACGTTTCCCGATTTTCCCGCCGAAATTCGCGCCCCGGTAGGGACCACGTTCGGTGTATCCGCCTACCAGATCAACTTCGGCTCCCGGGTCGTCAAGACCTCCGGCGACGCCCTCGACGTCCTCGTTGCCATGAACCCGGCGGCGTTGAAGGTGGAACTGGGCGGCCTCAGGGCCGGCGGCCAGGTCATCATCGACACCGGCGCCTTCAGCGACCGAAATCTGCACAAGGCCGGTTACGCCGCCAATCCCCTGGAGGACGGCAGCCTCGACGCCTACCGTACAATCCAGATCGACATTTCCGCCATGACCCAGGAGGCGCTCAAGGAGTCGGGCCTTTCCAAGAAGGACGCGCTGCGCTGCAAGAACCTGTGGACCCTGGGCCTGGTCTATTGGATGTACGATCGCGACCGCCAGGCGACAATCGACTGGTTGAACGAGAAATTCGCCAAGCGCCCGGAACTGGCGGCCGCCAATATCGCGGCCCTGAACGCCGGCCACGCCTTCGGCGAGACCGCCGAGATGTCGGGCGATTTTTCCACCTATTCCATCCGCGAGGCGGAAATCGCGCCCGGCCTCTATCGCACGGTAACCGGCGGCGAGGCCATCTCCTGGGGTCTGGTTGCCGGAGCCGCCCTTGCCGAGCTGCCGCTCTATCTCGGCTCCTACCCCATCACCCCGGCCTCGCCCCTGTTGCATACCCTAGCCAATCTCAAGCATTACGGTGTCGTCACCTTCCAGGCCGAGGACGAGATCGCTGCCATCTGTGCCGCCGTCGGGGCGTCCTATGCCGGCGCCCTGGGCGTGACCTCCAGTTCCGGCCCCGGCATCGCCCTCAAGGCCGAGG
>JAJFIG010000442.1 GCA_021775195.1 Rhodospirillales bacterium
GCACCTGAAGAAGCGCGAATGGGGAGCGTGGATGATGACGGCCCTCGGGATACTGGCCAAACTCAAGCGCCTGCGGGGGACGCCCTTCGACGTTTTCGGCTATGGCGGGGAACGGCGCAGGGAGCGACGCCTGATCGCCGACTTCGAGGCGACCGTGGACGAACTCCTCGGCGGCCTGACCACTGACAACCATGGCCTCGCCGTCGAAATCGCCCGGCTCCCCCTCGCCATCCGTGGTTTCGGCCACGTCAAGGAGGGCACCCTGGCCGACGCCGAGGCCCGCCAACGGGACTTGCTGGAATCGTTCCGCGACCCCGCGACCCATCAAACCGCCGCCGAATAGGCGCCGGGGCCATGCGCCACTCTTCACGCCGGCCCTGAGTTCGAGTCCCTAACCGATTCCCGGCCAAGGTCTTTTCCGCCCACCGGTCCGTTCCCGACTCCCGGCTGGCCCCGACCCCGGTGTGGACCCAGCCGGAGACTGCCACCGGTTCTGAGCATGAGTCCCTAACCGAGTCCCGGCCAAGGCTTTTTTCCGCCCGCACCGCCACCGCTGTTCCAGGCGAGCGCCGCAAACGGCTCCTATTTCGCCGAAAGAACCGATCCGCACCTCGGGGTGCCGGATATCTCGGGAAGCCCGCCCCGGTGGCCAGCGGCGGCGGCGGGATGGTATTGGCCGGCGCCTGAATCAGACTTTGAAGAATTTCCCCTAACCGACTCCACGCCAAGTGAATTCCATCCCCGGGCCGACGGAGGAACGGAAAACGGGGTCGTCTAGAGCAGGTACCAGAGAAGCACCGGCAGGGTGGCGAAGGAAACGGCGGTCGAGATAACCACAATGCCGGCCACCTCCTCCGGCTCCTGGTTGTAGCGCTGAGCGAAGAGGTAATTGAAAACGGCCACCGGCATTGCCGCCTGCAGGATGAGGACACCCCGCGCCGCACCGCTCATGCCGAAAGTCTCAGCCAGGGCAACGCCGACCGTGAAGCCCATGACCAGCCGCAGCACCGCCAACGCGGCGCTCCGCCCGAGGCTTCCCACCTTCAACTTGGCCAGGGATATCCCCAGTGTGATCAGCATCAGGGGAATGGTCATACCCCCAAGGATCCGGGTCGTGTTGGCGATCCAGGCCGGCGGCTTGGCACCCGCGACCATGAACAACACCGCTACCGCAACCGCATAAAGGATCGGCATGCGGGCCAACGCCACCAACGACATGGTTCCCGCCGCGATGACCGGGGTCAGGACGAATTGTGCCACCACATACACGGCGAAATAAGCGATGGAAAGCGCCAGCCCCGGCTCGCCGAAGGCCAGCAGCGACAGCGGCAAGGCCATGTTCCCGGAATTGGGAAAGATCATCGACGGCAGGAACGCCCGCAGGGGAAGTCGCGCCAGACCGAGGACGGCGGTGCTGACGGCGGCAAACGACGCCAGCGCTGCCAGCGCCGCGACCGCCATCACCGCGAACGCCTGCGGATCCAAGTCCACATCGGCCAAGGTGGAAAAGACCAGGCAGGGAACGCCGACGTTCGTGGTCAGGGTGGTCACGAATTCGGTATCATACGGCCGTCCCTGGCGTTCCCAGGCCATACCGATTCCGGCGCATATGAATACGGGCGCGATGATAGAAAACAACTCTCCGATCATGCCCGTCTTCCAGACCTTTCAGAGCCAGCTTGCGCCGGAACAAAACAGGGTAATTGCCGTCAGCCCTGATCGCCGGATAGTGCTCTATACGGACGAAATTTCAACCGCAAAATGATGTCGGACCCGTTGTCCCTATTCCACCCAGGCGATGCGCAGGATGTTGGTCGCGCCCGGGGTGCCGAACGGAACCCCGGCGGTCACCACAAGCCGTTCACCCGACGAAGCGAATCCTTCCATGCAGGCGACTCCGACGGAGTTACTGACCATTTCCGCGAACGAATGCAGATCCTCGGTGAGCATCGGGTGGACACCCCAGGTCAAGGCCATCCGCCGCGCCGTCGCCGGGTTGGGGGTAAGGCCGAGAATAGGCACATCTGGGCGCTCCCTGGCAGCCCGGAACGTGGTCGAGCCGGTGGACGTGAAGGTAACAATGGCGGCCGCCGAGATCGTGTGCGCCACCTGACGCGCCGCCGCCGTGATGGCATCCTCCGCCGTCGCTTCGGGTTCGCGATGGTCGGCGTCCATGATCCGGCGGTATAGGGGGTCGCGCTCGACCCGGCCGATGATACGGTTCAACATGCTGACCGATTCCACCGGGTAGTCGCCGGTCGCCGATTCCGCCGACAGCATGACCGCATCGGCTCCGTCGTAAACAGCGGTAGCGACGTCGGAGGCCTCGGCCCGGGTCGGGGTCGGGGCGTGGACCATTGAATCGAGCATCTGCGTCGCGATCACCACCGGCTTGCCGGCGTAGCGGCAACTGCGCACAATCCGTTTTTGCAGGCCCGGGACGTCCTCTGGCGGGACCTCGACGCCAAGATCGCCTCGTGCCACCATCACCGCGTCCGCCAGGTCGACAATTTCGTAAAGGTGATCTATGGCCGTGGGTTTTTCTAGCTTCACCATGATCGCGGCCCGCCCGGCGATGAGCTTCCGGGCCTCGGCTACATCCCCGGGCCGTTGAACGAAGGACAGCGCCACCCAGTCGACGCCCAACTCGAGACCGAAGCGCAAGTCCTCGCGGTCCTTCTCGGTCAGGGACGACACGTTGAGGACGGCGCTGGGCACGTTGACACCCTTGTGGTCCGACAGTACACCGCCCGTAACGACCTTGGTTTCGGCGAAATCCCGGCCGCAGCCGGTAACCCTCAGGTGGATTCGGCCATCGTCCACCAGCAGGTCGGTCTTCGGCTGCAGTGCGGCGAATATCTCCGGATGAGGCAACGGCGCGCGGCGGCTGTTGCCGGGTTCCTCGGAAAGATCGAGACGAAAGGCCGCACCCGCCTCCAGACGCGCCCCGCCTCCCTCGATGTTCCCCACTCTCAGCTTGGGCCCCTGCAGATCCAACAGGATACCAATTGGGCGGCCGCTTTTCTCCTCCAACTCGCGGATTATGTTGAAGCGGCTCTGGTGGTCACCATGAGTGCCGTGACTGAAGTTCAGGCGGAACACGTCCGCTCCCGCCTCGAACAGCTTGGTAATAACCTGTTTCGTCGAACTGGCAGGCCCCAGGGTGGCGATGATTTTGGCGTTTCTATTGCGTCGCATGCGTAAACCTTAAGTGCCCGTTGCCGTGATTGCCAAGGCCATTGGACAGGTGGGCCCCAACTTCCAACAACCGTTCCGGCGTCAATCAGGCGAGGTGGCGAGGAGCGATTTGGTCAAATCGCTGTAGCGTCTGGCATAGCCCTTGGTGGAGAAATCCTTCTCGACGAGGATTTTCTGGGCTTGCGTCGCCATCTTGTACCGCAGATCGTCGTCATTGCCGAGATCAAAAGCGGCTTTCCGCAGGTCGTCGGCATCAAAAGGCCTGACATAGCGTACGATCCCTTCGGGAAAATATTCATCCAACCCCCCGACCCCCGTGGCAATGACCGGGACGCCGGCCGTGATTCCCTCGAGCATGACGCTGATGCCGCAGATACGGGTGTTCGGTTTGACGGCGAGCACCAGGACATCCGTCCACTCGAAATGCGCCACCATATCCCGCATGACGGCGCCATTGATCACCTCGATGTTGTCGATTTCCCGCACAATGTCGGGAGACAGGTCGTTGCAGGCGATCCTGACCTCGACCGCGGGATCATCCTTGAAGGCGTCGATGACCGTCGTCCAGTCGCGCATGATGTCGGTGCCGGCGGAAAAGATGCGTAGCGGATCGTGGGGCCGACGCGGCCCCGGGGGCGGTTTGATGGGGTACGAATCCAGGGACACCCCGAAAGAGATGGCCTGCGACGGCTTGTCGGGCAGGGTCTCGCGAATCAGGCGCAGGTTGTCGACGCAAAGCGTCGTATGCAGGTTGGCCTGTTTCAGGAGGTAGATAAGAAACTTGCGATAAAATGCCGGTATCGACGGCAGGGCGTCGAACAACCAAATGGACTGGGCGACAAGCTTCGGTCGAGGTTTCGCAGCCCCTCCGAGGACGAACAGCAGCGCGATCGCCAAATGGTTCCGTTCGCTGTAAGTCCAGACCACGTCACTGGCCAGGATTTCGCGGCGGTTGCGCCATGCGTGAACGAAATCGAAGCCCAGCAGCTTTTTTATTACCCGGCGTGTCAGGTTGCCGAAAACCCCTTCGGCATGGTCGATCGAATAACGTAACGCCAACCCTTCCTCTTCCGCATGGTGGAAGCCGTATGGCGTCTTGTCCTGGACGAGGCCCTGGTTGCACCGGTCCTCCCAGGACTTGACGTCGTAGCCGTAAGGCATCTGCACGAATACGGTCGGCCTGGACACGGGATCTCCTCCCAAAGGCGGGGCAAAATTCCGACTGTTACATCGAAGCGGACGCCTCCGGCGCACAACGCACCGAAAAATCAACCTGGCACCCGCTTCTCATCAATAGTTCAGGTCTCCTTTCCAATTTCTTTACGAATTGAATTCACGGCGGCAATCAGTTTCGGAAAATGACGGATTGGGACAACGTGCGAAAGGAGGCGAGGATAGGGATACTCATGCGATCGGCAGCCAGTGTCATCATCGCCTCCGACTATGCCGGAGGTGAGGACAAATCGTGGAACGACCTGCGGAGCACGCTGAAAGCACGCGCCGAACAGGTCGAGTTCCTGCTCGTTGAAAGCACCGCCCATGGAGACGGCATCCCGGCCGATCTGACGGCGATTTTGCCCTCGCTGAGAGTCATTTTTTCGCCCGGCACGTCCTCCTATGACCTCTAAGAACGCAGGCGCGCGGGCGGCCTCGACGGATATCGTCATAATGCTCGACGCCGATTGCGCGCCG
>JAJFIG010000443.1 GCA_021775195.1 Rhodospirillales bacterium
CCGGTAAAGAAGAAGGTCAGGATTTCGTAGCGTGTCTCGCGGCTGCAGCCACCGACGACCGCACCCGCCGCGACAACGAGGAAGATTGTCGTTACGAAGTTCTTACGGTGAAATCGCCCGTTATTCATGAGACCAACGCCAGTTATTCGCGTGCCCAGGTCCACCCGAATCCAGCGAACGCCCGATCAACCACCGCCTTTTGCCGGGGGTTTGGCGCCTTTGGGCGCGGGAGCGGTATCCTGAAGCGAAGGTATGGTCTCACCGGCCGGGCGTTTCTCGTCTTTTTCCGGGGTCTTGGTCACCGTTGGCGGTGGGCCCGTCCAGTCGCCGAAGGCGTAGACGTTTATCTTGCTGGGACCGGCCTGATTTGCCACGTAAACCAGGTACTTCGCTTTCATCCTCTCGTCGATGAGATCCGAAAAATACTCGAGATTGTCGTAATCGATATGTATGCCGGCGGGAAGCCAACTCCCCGCGGGCGTTTCGTTGAACTTGCCGAACGCCATCAGGACATCACTGGTTCTGGTGTCAAAAATCTGGATGTTTTCGAACGCGGCGTCGACCACGTACAGGTACCCCTCCCGGTCGACAGCGATGCCTTTCGGGCGCGGCATGGCACCGGGGAAATTACCGAGTTCGCCGATGGTCTTGACGAAATTTCCGTCCTTATCGAAAATCTGCACCCGGAAATTCAGGAAATCCGTAACGTAAACGTTACCCTCTTTGTCGACCGTGACGTGGGTCGGCCAATGGAACTGCCCTTCGTCCTTTCCACCCTCGCCGATCTTGTCGATGACCTCCCCGGTTTCCTTGTCCAGGATCTCGACTTCATGATCGCGAACGTCGTCCACATATATACGGTTGCCGTAAACCGCGACGCCGAGAGGCTTGAATTGCTCCCTGGTACCGTAGGCGCGATGAAACTCGTCCCGCTCGTTGTAGACCATGATCTGGCCGCGATCACGGTCGGCGACATACTTGTAGCCGTCCTCCGTTATGAATATGCCCATCGGCCCTTGCATGTCCCCACCCGCCCTGTCGCGGATGAAATCGAACTTGCGCTTGACCAGGTCGACGATAACCACGATCGAAAGCCGCGCGTCGATGACGTAGAGCTTGCCCTTTTCATGGGCGACGGCGAAGGCCCGCGTGAAACCGGCCGTTGCCTGATCCAGGCCCAGCAGGAAGTTCTTGAAATCGTCTGATTCGCCGCCGATGTCCTTTTCGTTGTTGATCGTCATCAGGTACTGGAGCCGTGGAATATCCGGGGCATCGGGATAAAACACGGGGCCCTGGTCCATTCTTTCGTCCATGGGGGCGCAGGCCGAGAGCAGGACGGTAACGACGGCGAGCATGCGCGCGCCGCTTCTCAGGTGAATGTTACCCAGTTTCCTGAACCGATTCGTCATTACGGGTCCTCCCTACTGACCGCCTTATTCGCTCGCGGCCTCCTTTAATTCCGAGGGCGTTGCGTCCTCGCCCAATCGTGGTGTCGTTCTAAGGTCGTTGATCACCGGTTCGAGGCGGTCATAGGACACCTTGCGATGGCACGTCGGCGAGCAGGTTCCCCCGGTTTTTGTCCTCGCAAAATCGCGGATGTTGATCCCCCGCTTGCCGAACGGAATGTCCTCGCGAATCATGACATCGTTAGCTGAACCATGGTGGTGATGACAGGCCTTGCAACTTCGCCCCTTGCGTTTGTTCACGTGGCGGAAATGGAGATTGAGATTTCCGTTGCGGAAACCGGTCAGGTCCAGGGTCCGCGCCTCGGTGAAAACTTCCTCGTCGTGGCATTCGAAACAGACGTATTTGAAATCCGTGAAATCCGCATAGATTCCCTTCGGATAGGCGCCGACCAGCAGCCGGTGGTTGGTGCCCGCGTGGGGCAGGTGGCAGCTTGTGCAGAACCCCTCCTCGAAGGGCGGATGGAGGGTCAATTTCTTGTTGTCGAACGTCCGTTTCGGTGACGGCAGCATGACCCCGCTGTGATCCTTGACCCGGCGCTTGTGGCACTGGAAACAGAGATCGGGGATATCGGCCCTGAGTTGCTTTTCCACATCCGCGGTGTGAGGATCGTGACAGCGCGTGCATTTGCCGTCCGCAACCGGACCGTGGATCGTCGTGCCGGCGAAAGCGTCCTCGTCGTGGCAGGTGAAGCAAAGCTCGCTACCTTTGGCGGCCAGTACAAAACCGTGCTGCCCTTCCTTGACCGGTTCGTGGCAGGTGCTGCACAACTCGCCGTCCGTCGCCGGTTCGTGCTTGAATTCCTTGCCCGTCGTGTCCTTGTGGCACGACGACGTCACGCACGTCGCGTCGGTATCGATGGCGAAATCTTCCGCTGCCAGGGCTTCCCTTCCGGGATCGGTGGCCCAGACCGTGGCAATGACCAGCATTGCCGCCTTGAATAACTGTTTTTCCCCCTGAATCACGGCAAAGTCCCGATTACGTCTTACTGCGGAGCGCTGTGATCATTGCACCCCCCCAAAACAACAAACAAAAAGACGCGACTAGGCAAAAGAAAGGGGGCGCGAGCCCCCTTTCGTAACGTAGGCAATAGAGCTTGTCTAGGTATAGCCTTCTACTTGTCGTGGCAGGTCAGGCAAAGACCGGAACCCGTGCCGGTGTTGTTGGCAACGCGCAGAAGATGCGTACCAGCAACGGCTTCGCCGGTGCCGTCATGCACGTCATGGCAGGTCGAGCATTGCACTTTACCGTTATCGAGCACGGATGCGATGTCGCCACTGGTGCCCATCGGGTCCGTATCCGGGTTGAGGCCCGTGTCTCCGCCGTTATAGGCGATCGACAGCGGGTGGGTGCCGCGCAGGTCGACGTTGGCGCCGTCCAGGAACGGAGATACCTGGAAGCCGGCGTTGACATCCACGATCGTGTCACCAAGGGACGCAACCCCGCCACGCGCGCCGTTCACGGCCGCGTTCTTGTCGAACTCGTCCAGTGCGATGGTGCCGTCGTGGCAGCCGAGGCACAGCTTGGCGATGCCGTCGGGCTGCGGCGACTGGGCGTTGTCCAGCGAGCTTGACCAGGCAGCGTTGTACATCGTGTAGGACGCAGTGCTGAGTTGCCGGTTCCACAACAACCCGACCGTATAAGTCTGCCCTGACCTCCCGTGATCATGAGGCACGTGGCAGACGCGGCAGATTTCGCCCGGGCGGACGGTCTGCCATGTGTCGGCGGCGAAATCATGCGGACTACCGATGATTCCAGCGCCATTGCCGTTTGCCTGGGCCGTTCCGATGCTGGCGAAAAGGAGCATGCCCATTCCCGCCAACGATAGTGTCGCTACTCTAAGATACTTCATAATACCCTCCCTTAAGGTAGGAGCCATTCCATTCCGAGACGTTTGTCTCTCTCTGTTGATCGAATTCTTGATTATTCCACCCCTATCAAGAACGCTCATTTTCTACGAATAATCCCGCCGACAACTTAAAAGGCCGAAAATCCGTCGTTTTTTCTTAATTGATGTGCCGAAACCGGTGTGTCGGTCTGTCACAACATGGCGGGATAATGCCAAGGAGGGCGGTACCTGTAATTGATCGTGATC
Organism: Rhodospirillales bacterium; assembly: GCA_021775195.1. Lineage (GTDB taxonomy): Bacteria > Pseudomonadota > Alphaproteobacteria > Rhodospirillales > 2-02-FULL-58-16 > JAJFIG01. Next base: position 3,560 of record JAJFIG010000443.1, read on the forward strand.
AAGTTTTTAACAAAATTAACTTAAAATTTTATCGAAAGGCCTTCAAACCCTTACAAAATCTCACTTTATAGCCTTTAAAATAACGCATAACGGGGCATTCACGACGATTTCACGCCGCTGAATCCGGTTCAAAACTGCTTTTCAGTGGGGCTTGCCGGCCTCGCGTCCCGTCCCGGCGCAACGCTCGTGGAGCGCCGGCCGAGCGGACCTTCGTCGCCCTAGGGGTGCCGCAAAAGGTCGCCTGAAGCGATGTCGTAGTAAAGCAGGACGACCCCGCCTCCCGTGGTCCGTGCCTCGATCTTGTAGCCGTCGTATTCGGGCTCGATCGAATAGACGTCGGAGAACCCGGCTGCCGTGACCTGGCTGACGATGTCGGCCAGGGACCGCTTAGGCGATGCGCCGGCCCCATCCATCACCTTCATGATCGGCATGGCCGTCGTCGGGTGGCGGACGAGCGAACCGGTCTTCGGATTGACCAGCACCCTCACGGTCCGTTTCTTGGCGTCCCGGGCCACCACCCGGTAGATCATGTTTCGGACCGCGATCGAGGAAACCCGCGTGAATCCGGCGCCCTCCACCTCCTTGAGGATCTTGTCCACCGGCAGGAAGGCCGCGGATTTCTTGGGCGCGCTGATTTTCGCCACCTTTATCGCCCCGCTTGTGGGGTCGACCACCAGCAGCACGTCCTTGCCCTTGGCGTTCCGTGCCGTCACCTCATAGCGCTTGCGCTTGTATTCGATGGTGCGAACGTTGACGAAGCCGGCCTTGGTCACCTTGGCCATGACCGTCGCCACGGGCAGGGCGGAGACGGGAATGTTCGTATTCCCGGCCCGGCGCTTCACCGCCGAAGCGGCAAAACGGTCGAGACTGGCGACCGCGAGCCGGGATTCGGGTGTCCGGGCGCGCTTGTGGCCGTCGTCCCGGTGAGCCCCGGTGCCCCCCGGCACCGTGCGCACGTGATCCATGAGGGCGAGGACGTTGACGGGAATATCGGCCATGGAGAACTTGTGCTGTTCCTCGTGGTCATGGGCGAAGGCGATGATGTCGGCAAGCTCGTCGCCGGAAAACGTAAGCTGCTCTCCGAAAGCCGCCTTCTGCAGGGCGATCATTGCCGAGGCGCCGCGCCACATCTTGGCGGCGAACTCGTATGGGTGCATGAATGCCTTCATCGTGTGGGCATCGAGATTGGGCCCGGCAATACCGCCGACGCCGTTGATCGAGTGGCAGGCGACGCAGCCCTTGCTGGCGAAGAGTTTCCGGCCCCGCTTCGAGCTCATTTGCGGCATCGCCAGTCGTGGCCCCTTCGACGTGCCTTTGGGGTGTGCCCCGGTGGGCGTCCCCGCCGTCGGTTCACCCGTCGCCCGACTCTGTGCCCAGGCATCCGTGCCGGCGTAAAGGCCCGCCGCCAGCGCCAGGACGCTCATCGCGGCGAACCTCGTGATCGGTTTGGTCATGTTCCCCCCCTCTCCCTTCGCCCCGCGCGCCAGGATTAACCTCTTAGCGTTGTATTCCTGCTCCCAAAGTAACATAAAGCGGAACAGGGTGATACCTGAGCCCCGGAGCGGCGCCTGGATTCGGTCCCTCCCTGGACGCCCGTCGATAGGCCTTGTGGCTGTCGGGCGGCTTTTGCCCGCCGACCGTCTCTCCGGTTGTCGTATCCTTGATCCAGGACCAGAACCGGTCCTTTCTGCGGTCCGACAGGGCAACGTATTCGTGCCCCGCCCTGGCGTCGAACGTCAAGGTTCCGGCATTTTCCAGGCTGTGGGTTCGCATCGGGAACGCGATGATGGTCTCGATCCACTCCTCGTAATCGAAGGTGACGGTGTGTTGGCCGGGAAGAACCGCGATGCGCCCGATGCCGAAATAGGAATCGACGTTTTTCCCGTCGATTTTCCGAAGCACCGTACTTCGGTATACGAACAGGTTCACGTCCAGCCGGCCCGAATCCAATACGAACGCGAGCTTTTCTTCCGCCAGGTCGGGCCCGTCATAGCCTTTCGTCGTGTCGCAGCCGGCCGAAAGGCCAAGCACCAACAGGACTGTCGGCAGGGTAAGGTATTGCCGCGTCATCGCCGTGCCCCGTCACCTGCGTACTGGCCACTACCGGCCGCAAGGATCTGTCCAAAACACGTTGGTATGGTTTTGTATAGTTTAGAGGCGGTCCAATTTTTATACAAACATCGGTGGCGGACCGGCGGGAACCGGCGGCTGTCCGGACATCAGGCCACGAAATAGCCATTATTAATTTGCATGTAATGGGATGGGTGCCGGTTTTGCCGGTAATCTCGGTCGAGCCCGTTCCGTCATTGGGCCGCCGACATTCCGGTTGTAACGCCCACTTCAGTTCGTATAAGACTTAGACAAGCGAGACCAGCTTTGGCGAATCCGACCACAGTGGAATTTCAGGCCGAAAACCGGGTCGGGTGAGGGGTACGGCGGACTGCGTCTGTGCTTTGGGACACCAACGCAGCGAGGAAAATTACATGACAAGGAAACCTGTCGTTTGGCTCGCAGCCGTATTAGGGGCGGTTGTGGTCATCTCTTTTGGGGCGGAAAGCAAAGCCGCGCCCAAGGGCGGCGCCAAGGGATTCGAAGCCCCATCCGCAATTACGCTCCTTGCCCAGGCTAAGGAGCCAGGGCCCCGCCTGTCGGCGGAGTACATCGTAAACACGGTCCGCGCGGCCGGATTCGAGGACGTCAGCCGGATCGCTTTCGAGCACAACCGCTATGAGGTCAAGACGTTCGATCCCAGGCGGGCCCGGACGGTCGAGGTCTTCATCGATCCGAAGACCCGGAAATTGATCAAGGACCCCAAGACCGGCAAGGTGATGATGCACCTGGTCGCCACGGCCACCAAGCCCGGCAAGAAGGCATCGGCTGTCTCCTTCGTGGACATCATGGCCAAGGTCAAGGCGGAGGGATTCGTGGATGTTTACTCGATCGAGTACGAGCACGCCATGTACGAGATCCAGGCCCACGACGATCAAGGCCGGCGGGTCGAACTCTTCTACATACCCAAGCGAGGCGACCTGCTTCGCCACCCGAAGACCGGCAAGGCTCGGTTCGAAATCCTGAAGTAACGAACCCCGCCTGCAGGTTGGTATCAGGGGTATGTCTCCGGCTTGTGGTCCTCGTCGTGGCATAACAGGTAGCACGCGCCTCTGAACGTCCCGCGGTCCTCGAACCGCAGGTCCCCGTTGCTGTTGGGGAAGACGACGCTGAGGTCGAAGTTGATCAGGTGCGAGTTCTCGCTGACGCTCCCGAATGCCAGGTTGACTCCGTGCGGGTCGTGGCAGACGGAGCAGGGGGTGTCTTCGTCACGGATGTGCTTGTCGTGCTCCTTGAAGCTGTCGTCGCTCAGGATGCTGTTGCGGTCGTGGCACTTGTAGCACAGGGCGTAATTGTTGGCGGTCTCGGCCGTGAAATCCGTCGTCGAATAGTTTCGTTCCAGTAGCTGCGGATAGATGGAGCCGTGCGGCCCCTTGGGGCCGCTGCCGCCGGCGCCGGGGCCGCTATCGTTGTTGTGGCAGTCGGTGCAGTAGATGACGCTGCTGACGGTGAGCGGCGGAATCAGGCTGGGGACGTTGGGATTGAGTCCCGGGCCCTCGATGGGGTGGAAGGACGGATTGGAAAGATCGAATTCCAGGCGCACGTTGCTTTCGTCGGCTTGTCTGGGGATCGTCGAGCCCGGCCTGACGTTGTAGTCCGCGTGGCATTTGAAGCAGACCTCATAAAGGTTGTCGGCCTCCGCCACCTGTCCGCCCCCGAAATCGACCCCCTTGACCCCCAGCAGGGGACCGGGAACCGTGGGCGCCAGGGCGGCCGTGTTTTCCGTCGCGTGGGGGTTGTGGCAGTCCGCGCATTCCACGTGTACGGGCGGCCCCGGAATGGCGAAGTCCTCGGTTGGGTCGTGAATACCGGTAAAAAGGGTGGTGGCATGGCGGCTCGGCTTGTTGACCTCCGCCTGGATATCGGTTTTCGCCACGTTTCCGTCGTGACAGAGGAAGCACGTATCTTCCTCGATGTCCTTGACCAGGCGCTGGGGTTGCACCGCGTTATGGGGCGTGTGGCAGTTGAAGCAGGCGTTCTCGGCCACCGTGTTGCCCTGCCACGCCGGCTTGCGTTCCGCCCAGGGATCGTGGATGCCTCCGGGCGCCGAGGAGTTGGCGTGAGACGACGACAACCAGCTCCACGCCGAGCCTCCCTGAATATGGCAGGTCGTGCACATCTCACCGTATAGCGTCGTCTTTTGCAGGAAGGGTACGATGTCCCGCTCGTGGGGATCGTGGCACGTCGTGCATTGCAGCTGGTCGCCCTCGAGAGGCAGATCGATGGCGGTCGGGTTGGCCAGTTGCCGGTTGGCGCTTTGCAATCCCGCGTCGTAATGGAACGAGATCGGATGATCGTCGGCAAGGTCGGTGCCCAGGCTGGCCCGGCCCGTGAGGTAGTCCTCCTTCAGGTCGTTCACCTGTCCCGGCGGCAGGTTGCCGAGTGCCCCCAGGGCCACGGTGCCGTCATGGCAGGCCAGGCAGAAGCGGGATTTCCCCGAAGGCTGGCCGGGGACGGCCTTCAGGGTCGTACTTCCATAGACCACGTAGGTCTGCGCCGACATGGTGTGGTTCCACAGGGGCACGGCGGGCGTGGCGTTGTGCGGGGTGTGGCAGAACACGCACACCTCGTCCACGGTCAGGCTTTTGAACGATCCGGGACCGCTGCTCGACAGGTTGTGCAACGTGTTGGACACGTCCTGAACCGCCCCGGCCGGGGACGAAACCAATGCGAGGAGAAGTATGAGATGGAGTCGCCGCATATCAACTTCCTCCGAGGTACTGGAAGACCTGGACCCGCTGGTTGTACGAGTCGGCAACATAGATGCGGTCGCCGGCAATGAAGAGGCCCGAGGGCAGCAGGAATTGCCCCGATCGCGTCCCTTCGCCGCCGAAGGCGAGGAGAAACCGTCCCTTCCGGTCGAAGATCTGGACCCGGTTGAACACCGCGTCGGCGACGTACACATGCCCTTCGCCGTCGACCGCGACGCC
>JAJFIG010000444.1 GCA_021775195.1 Rhodospirillales bacterium
CCTAACCCAGGTCATGCACGACAAGTTCCCCGGCCTTCTCGACGATGTCCGCGGCCTTTCCGAGGAGACCACCACCGGCGTACACCGCCTTTACGAAATGGCCAAGGCGGGCACCCTCAAGGTACCGGCGATCAACGTCAACGACTCGGTAACCAAGTCCAAGTTCGACAACCTCTACGGCTGCCGTGAAAGCCTCGTCGATGGCATCAAGCGGGCCACCGACGTCATGGTCGCCGGCAAGGTTGCGGTCGTCTGCGGCTACGGCGACGTCGGCAAGGGTTCGGCTGCCAGCCTGCGCAGCCAGGGAGCCCGCGTTCTGGTCACCGAGGTCGATCCCATCTGCGCCCTTCAGGCGGCTATGGCCGGTTATGAGGTGGTGACCATGGACGACGCCTCCGCCACCGGCGATATTTTCGTCACCGCCACCGGCAACGTCGACGTCATCACCCTGGACCATATGCGGGCGATGAAGGACCGGGCCATCGTCTGCAACATCGGCCACTTCGATTCCGAGATTCAGGTGGCGGCACTGCGGAACTACAAATGGCACAACGTCAAGCCCCAGGTCGACGAAATCGAATTCCCCGACGGCACGCGGCTGATCCTGCTTGCCGAGGGCCGGTTGGTGAACCTGGGTTGCGCCACCGGCCATCCCAGCTTCGTCATGAGTGCCTCGTTCACCAACCAGGTCCTGGCCCAGATCGAACTCTGGAACAACAGCGCCAGTTACGACCGCCAAGTTTACGTCCTGCCCAAGCACCTCGACGAAAAGGTGGCGACCCTGCATCTGCGCAAGCTGGGCGTCAACCTGACTACCTTGAGCCAGGAGCAGGCCGATTACATCAGCGTCCCGGTCAAGGGGCCCTTCAAGCCTGACCATTACCGGTACTAGGCCTGGCATTCATGAATGCTGTGCCCATTGCGGGCACGGCCTTGTTCCAAATCCCCTTCGCGCTTAAGATTCCATTTGTGCTGAGGGTTTATCAAAACCATGCCGCCCGCCGGGCGGCGCCAACGTCATGACCGATCCCCTTGTGGCCTTCGCGGCGGGTGCGCTGGTGGTCGCGGTGCCGGCGGCTTTTCTTTTTGTGTGGCAACGCCGGCGCCTGCAGGTGGCCGAGGCCGACCGCCGGCGCCTGGCCGACGAAGCGGAGAAGGGACGCGAGACCCTGGCCGCCGCCCCCGATGGCCTGTTCCTGTGGGACCGCACCGACGGCCGGCAGACCTGTTCGCGCCGCCTGGCGGTGTTGCTGGGGCTGCCCGCCGGAACCGGTTCCGGCTTCGCCGATGTCCGCGCCTGCTTCAATGACGAGGCCGCGGAAGAATTGGATCAAGCAGTGGAAGCCCTGCGCCACGACGGGATTGCCTTCGATCTGCTTTTGACCGTTGCCGGACGGGTATTGCAAGCCGTCGGTGTCCGCGCCGGCACCGCCGACGGTCGCGCGCTCGTCGATCTCCTGTGGATGCGGGACGTATCTGAGACTCGTGGCACGGCCGGTAGTCCCGGCGGCCGTGGCCGGAAACCGGGTGACAGCGATGGCCGCTTCGGTACACTGCTCGACCTTCTGCCCTTCCCTGTTTGGCTACGCGACGCCGGTCTCGAAATCAGCTACGCCAATCCTGCCGGCGCCGAGGATGCCGTCACCAGAACCGCCCGCGACCTTGCCCATCGCGCCTTGGCCGAGGATAGAACCTTGACCGGACAGCATACCATTGCCGTGGACGGGACACCGCGCGTGTTCGACATCACCGAAACTCCGATACCCGGAGGCGCTGGAACCGCTGGATTTGCGATCGTTAATGGAGCCGGCGCCGAGTCGGGCGCCGACCTCGATACCATCGACCGCGATCAGGTGTTCGAGCACCTGGGCACTGCCATCGCCATTTTCGACGCCAACAAGCGGCTTGTCTTCCACAACCCGGCCTACGCCAGGTTCTGGAATCTGGATGCCACTTGGCTGCAATCCGAACCTGGGCTGAGCGAGGTTCTGGAGCGCCTTCGCGAGCAACGGCGCCTTCCCGAGTACGCTGATTTTCGTGCCTTCAAGGAAGAGCAGATCGCGCAGTTCGAGACACTCGATGAACGGATCGAATCCCTGCTTCACCTACCCGACGGAACAACCTTGCGCACAGTAGTCAGTCCGCATTCTCTGGGTGGCCTGATTTTCGCCTACGAAGATGTTACCGACCGGCTTGATCTGGAACGGTCATTCAACACCTTGACCGCCGTTCAAGGAGCGACGCTCGACAACCTCTATGAAGGGATCGCGGTGTTCGGCAGCGATGGGCGTCTGAAGCTGAGCAACCCGGTTTTTGCCCGCCTTTGGGAATTGGGCGAGGATGACATCAAAGTCGGCCTTCACGTCTCCGATTTCGTCGAGCGGACCCGGCCGTTCGTCTTCGGGAAGGACGACTGGGAGGGTCACAAGGGACGGGTAATCGCCCGCCTGATGAGCCGCGAACCCAGTTCCGGCCGGCTACTGCGTCTCGATGCCGTAGTCCTCGATTACGCCAACGTACCGCTTCCCGACGGCGCCGTCCTGCTCAGCTACCTTGACGTGACCGACAGCGTCCGGGTCGAACTGGCCCTGCGCGAACGGGCCGAGGCCATGGAGGAGGCCAATCGCCTGAAATCCGAATTCATCGCCAACGTCTCCCACGAGGTGCGCACGCCCTTGAACACCATCATCGGGTTCGCCGAGGTACTGACGGACCAGTATTTCGGCCAGTTGACGCCGCGTCAGATGGAGTACAGCCAGGGCATCCTGGAAACCTCGCAGAACCTGATGTCCATTGTCGGCGACATCCTCGACCTCGCCACCATCGAGGCCGGCATGATGGCCCTTGAGCTCGACACCGTCGACCTCCATGGCATGCTGGTTTCGGTGCTCGCCCTGGTCCGCGAACGGGCACGGCGCAAGAATCTGAATCTGGAATTCGACTGTCCAGCCGACATCGGCTGGATCGTCGCCGACGAAAAACGCCTGAAGCAAGTTGTTTTCAACCTGCTCAGCAATGCCATCACCTTCACCCCCGAAAGAGGTGCCGTGCACCTTGAAACCCGACGCGCCAAGGCCGAGATCGTCATTTCCGTCACCGACACGGGAGTCGGCATTCCCCAGGCTGAGCAGGAACGCGTGTTTCGCACCTTCGAACGCGGCACGGCCCTGGAGACGCATCCCGGCGGTGCCGGTCTCGGCCTCTCCCTTGTCGCCCGTTTCGTCGACCTTCACGGCGGCCGGGTGGACGTGAAATCCGTTCCTAACCGGGGCACCACCGTCACCTGCCATCTCCCCGCCGGCACCGCCGCCGAACCCGAATAGCGGATTTTCAATACAGAATCAGGTGCCGCCGGGCACACCCTTGGTTGTTGAATACTCGAAGTGTAGGGCGGCTTCCGGATGAACCAGCGCAAAGGCCGCGTGGGCCGCCATCGCCGCCTCGGAAAATCCACACAGGATCAACTTCAATTTCCCGGCGTAGGTGGCGATGTCTCCGAAGGCGAACACTCCCGGCTGGTCGGTGGCGCAGGTGGCCGGATCGACGGTGATGCGGTTGCGGTCCAGGTTCAGCCCCCACCCGGCGATGGGCCCCAGGTTCTGGGACAGACCGAAAAACGGCAGCAGAACGTCGGCGTCGAGGCGCCGTTCGTTGCCGTCCAGGTCGCGGACAATAACCGCCTCCAGCACCCCGCCGGCACCAGCCAGGCCGGCGAGCTGGAACGGGATTACCAGGTCGATG
>JAJFIG010000445.1 GCA_021775195.1 Rhodospirillales bacterium
TCGCCGTCGCCGCGCCCGCCGGTCCGATCAAGGGACCGGCGGGCCGACGGCGGTCCGTCATTAAATAACCACGTAGCGCACGGGGACCGGCGCCGTTCATGTCCAGCCTGACCCATATGGATGAAGCGCAAGCGTCGCGCATCCGCCACACCCTGTGGTTCGCGGTGATCGGCGTGGTGGTCGTCTGGTTCGGCTCGGTTCCGATCCTCGACGGCAACCAGTCGCTCTATTTCTCGCTGATGCTGTGGGTCACCATGGCGACGTCGTTCAACATCATCGCCGGGTTCACCGGCTACATGCCGTTCGGCTTCGTTGCCTTCTACGGCATGGGCACGTACGCCACCGCGATCCTGGTGACCATCGTCGGCATATCGCCCTACATCGCGGTGCCGGCGGCGGGAGTCGTGGGCGTCCTGGTCGCCCTCGTCTTCGCCCCGACGCTGAGGCTGGGGGGCATCTATTTCGCCATTGTCAGTTTATCGCTGGCGGTCATCCTGCAGCGGATCATGGGCCTGGCGCCGGCGGAATTCACGGGCGGCAGCGACGGCCTCAACCTGGGCCAACAGACGGTCCGCGAGCAAGGCTTCTACGCCATGCTGATGGTCCTGGTGGCGGCCCTGGCGACGGTGACGTGGCTGGCACGGTCGCGCCTGGGCAAGGCGCTGCGCGCCATCCGCGACGACGCCGAGGCCGCCGACGCCATGGGGGTCAACGTGCAGAAGTCGCGACTCTACGCCTGGCTGCTGTCGGCGCTGTTCGCGTCGCTGTCGGGCGGCGTGCAGGCGTGGTTCACCGGGGCGCTGGATCCGGCCACGGCTTTCGACGTGCTGATCACGGCGAAAACGGTGATCTATGCCATGGCGGGCGGCCTGGGAACGGTCACCGGGCCGGTCATCGGCACCGTCATCCTGGTCTGGGTCGACGAGCTGATCTGGCGCCAGTTCCCGATCCTCAATAATTTCCTCCTCGGCTTCATCATCACCCTCCTCATCCTGTTCATGCCAAGGGGCATCGTCGGCACCCTGATGCAGCGCTACCCCCGGTGCCGCCGGCTGATCATGTAGGGGACGGCGGATGCTGAGCGAAGTCCTGGTCTGGAACGCGATCATCGGCGGCATCGTCTTCGGGGTGGTCTACGCCCTGATCGGATGCTCGCTCAACGTCCTCGCCGGCGTGCTTCGGGTGATCAACTTCGCCCACGGCGAGTTCATCATCGCCGGCTCGTTCTTCGCCTATGCGCTCTACACCGGCCTCGCCATCCACCCGCTGCTGGCGCTGCCGCTGTGCGCCGTCGTCTTCTTCGTCGCCGGGCGGGGCCTCTATTACCTGCTGGTGCCCAGGCTGGCGCACTCGGACGAGCCGGAGACGTCGTCGTTCCTGCTCATGTTCGGGGTGTCGCTGATGCTGGTGGCGATCATGACCTGGATATTCGAGGCCGACATCCGGCCCTTCAACTTCTCCTTCGAACCCATCAACGTGACCCTCTACAAGGTCGAGAACGCCTACGGCGAGGGCCGCCACGGCCGGGTCCTGGTGCCAACGGCGCGCCTCGTGGCGCTGGCCGTCAACGCCGTCATCATCGTCGGGCTGACCTGGTTCTTCTACCGCACCCTGCCGGGCAAGGCGCTGCGCGCCGCGACCATGAACCGCGAGGCGGTACAGATCGTCGGCATCAACATCCATCAGCTGTCGTCGACGGCCTTCGGCCTGGCGACGGCCCTGGCCGGCATCACCGGCGTCATCCTGGCCCTGGTGGTGCCCTCGATCGACCCCAACGGCGGCGCCGACTTCACCCTGATCGGCTTCATCGTCATCGTGCTCGGCGGCCTCGGCCATCCCGTGGGGGCGCTCTTCGCCGGCATCATCTTCGGCTTCGTCGAACAGTTCTCCAACCTGCTGCTGCCCCAGGCCGCGGCGCAGATGGTCGGCTTCATCATCCTGGTCGCGGTGATCTTCGTCAGGCCGACGGGGCTGTTCGGCAAGGGGGTGTCGAAATGAGCGCCGCCACCGCCGCCACGGCGCCAACGGACGTCATCCTCAGCACCGGCGGCCTGGTCAAGCGGTTCGGCGGCCTGGTCGCCGTCGACAACGTCGCCCTGACCCTGGAACGGGGATCGGTCCTGGGCATGATCGGCATCAACGGCGCCGGCAAGACGACGGTGATGAACTGCGTCAACGGCATCTACAAGAGCGACGCCGGCAGCGTCGTCTTCAACGGCGTCGACATCACCAACCGGACGCCCCACGCGATTGCCAAGTCGGGCGTCGGGCGGACCTTCCAGGTGCCGCGCATCTTTCACCGCATGACCCTGATCGACAACCTGATGGTAACCGAGCTGGACAGCGCCGACAGCGACGCGGTGCTGACGGAACGGGCCGAGCAGGCCCTGGCGCGGGTCGACATGTTCGATCTGCGCTACAATCACGGCGAGGAACTCTCGGGCGGCCAGCAGAAGCTTCTCGAACTGGCCCGGGTGATGATGTTCGATCCCGAGCTGATCCTGCTTGACGAACCCTTCGCCGGGGTCAACCCGTCGCTGTGCCGGCTGTTCATCGAGCGTATCCGGGAGCTGCAGCGGGGCGGCAAGTCGTTCCTGCTGGTCAGCCACGACCTGACCTCGATCTACAAGCTCTCGAACCGGATCATCGTCCTCAACCAGGGACAGGTGATCGCCGAGGGCGGCGTCGACGACATCAAGAGCGATCCGGCGGTGATCGAGGCGTACCTGGGGCAATGACGGCGATGGCGGAGAAGAACGGACCTTCGGGCGGGAACAGCGCCAACGGCGGCTGGGAGGCGGCGGCGACGGTGCTGGAGATGCGCGACGTCCACGCCGCATACCACGGCGACATCTCGATCCTCAACGGCCTGTCCCTGTCGGTGAAGGAGAACCGCATCACCGGCATCATCGGCCCCAACGGGGCCGGAAAATCGACGGCGCTGAAGACCATGTACGGGTTCCTCAAGCCGTCCAGGGGATCGATCGTGCTCGGCGACGAGGACATCAGCGGCCGCCCGCCCTACGACATGATGGCCCGGGGCGTCACCTTCGTGCCCCAGAACCGGAGCTTGTTCAACGAGCTCACGGTGGAGGACAACCTGCGCCTCGGATGCTGGCACTTCCGCCGCGACAAGGGGAAGGTGGAAGCGGCGCTGGAGCGGGTCTTCGGCCAGTTCCCCATCCTCGCCGAACGGCGCGATACCCTGGCGGGGAGCCTGTCGGGCGGCCAGCAGCGCTTCGTCGAACTGGGCCGGGCCCTGGTGGTCGAGCCCAAGATCATCCTGCTCGACGAGCCGACGGCGATGATCGCGCCCCGGATCTCGCGCGAGATCTACGATTTCATCGAGGCCCTGCCCGAAAGCGGGATCACGGTGGTGCTGGTGGACCAGAACGTGCGCCAGTGCGTCAACGTCTCGGACATGGTCTATATCCTCGATCTGGGGCGGAACCGGGGCGAGGGCACGAAGGAAAAGTTCTCCCACGACGACCACCTGAAGGAGATGGTGGCGGAATGGCTGGATTATCAGATCGACTGAGCGTCGAAACGGCGCCGGCGCCCGCCGGCGAAACAAGAAAGGGAGGTGCCCCGGTGGCCAAACTCGATCCCTTCATGCCCATCCATGCCCTGGTCCGGGCGCTGGACGGGGGCGAGTTTTCCTCCGCCGAGGTGATGGCGGCGTCCCTGGACCGTATCGAGGCCAACGAGGGCAAACTGGCGGCCTTCGTCGCCCGCTACGACGACGAGGCCCGGGCCCTGGCCGCCGCCGCCGACACGGTGCGCGCCAACCGTGGGCCGGTGGGGCCGCTGCACGGCGTTCCCATGGTCATGAAGGACATCGTCCACATGGCGGGGCGGATCACCACCGGCGGCTGCCCGACGTGCCGCGACCGGGTATCGACGGTGACGGCGCCCATCGTCGAGCGCCTGACCGCCGCCGGTGCGATCATCGTCGGCAAGACCCATTCGGTGGAGATGGCCATGGGCGGCTGGGGTACCAACGAGCACATGGGAACGCCGTGGAACCCCTGGGACGGGTCGGTACACCGGACCCCGGGGGGCTCGTCGAGCGGCTCGGCGGTCGCCGTCGGCGCCGGCTACGTGCCCGGCGCCATCGGCACCGACACCGGCGGCTCGGTGCGCCTGCCCGCCGCCTGGTGCGGCCTGGCGGGGCTGAAGGTGACCGAGGGCGTGCTGCCCACCGACGGCATCGATCCCCTGTCCTCGACCCTGGACACGCCGGGGCCGATGACCCGTTCGGTGTTGGACGCGGCGCTGATGTTCGATGTCCTGACGGGGCGGGAAGGGGCCGCCGTGCGCCGCGACTTCGAGGCCGGGGCGGGGCTCTACGCCCCTATCCGCCGCCCCATCGCCGGCCTGCGTCTGGCGGTGATGCCCGACGGCGAACGGGCGGTGGTCGATGCCGAGATCCTGGCCATCTTCGACCGCTCGGTCGAATGCCTGGCGGGGCTGGGGGCGGAGATCGTCAGCCTCGACCTGCCCAAGCCCTTCGACGCCTACCGGGAGGCGGCGATGGTGATCATGGCCGCCGAGGGCTACTACTTCAACAAAGGGACCCTGGACGACGACAGCCTGGCCATGGACCGCTGGGTGCGCCGGCGGCTGATCGCCGGGCGCGAGATCAGCGCCGAGCGCTACCTCTCGGCCCTGGAGCGGCGGCGCCGGGACAGCGAGGCGTTCCTCGACGCCTTCGCCGGCGTCCATGCCCTGCTGACGCCGACGACCATGACCGCCGCCGTGCCGGTGGCCGAGGTCGACGAGAACCAGACCCCGGGACACTTCACCCGGGCGGGCAACTACCTCGGGCTCTGTGCGCTGGCCGTTCCCAACGGGTTCACGGAAGGAGGGCTGCCGTCGAGCCTGCAGGTCATCTGCCGCCCCAAGCGGGAGGTGACG
>JAJFIG010000446.1 GCA_021775195.1 Rhodospirillales bacterium
ATGCCGGCGTCCCCTGGGTGGCGTCGGCGGCGGGCGGTGGACCGGTAAACCGGTTGCGGGAGTTCCATGTCCCTGGATGCCGATCGACTCATCGACAGACGCCGGCTCAAGCGCAGCCTGACGCTGTGGCGGGTGGTCGCGGTCATCGCCCTGGTCGCCGCCGCGGTCGCGGTCGCCGGCCGGCTCCATGGCGGCGGAAGTCACGTCGCTCGCCTGAAGGTCGACGGCATCATCCTCGACGATCCGTGGCGCGATGATGCCCTTGCCGAGGCTGCCGCCGACGCCGCCGTCAAGGCACTGATCGTACGCATCGACAGTCCCGGCGGTACCGTTGCCGGGGGCGAGGCCCTTTTTCGCAATCTGCGCCGGGTAGCTGAGAAAAAACCGGTTGTGGCTGTGATGGGTACAACCGCGACTTCAGCCGGGTATATGATTGCCCTCGGCGCCGATCGAATCCTGGCGCGTTCGACATCCGTGACCGGGTCCATCGGTGTCATTCTGCAGACCGCCGACGTCACCGGCCTCTTGGAAAAACTCGGGGTAAAGCCCGAGGCAATCAAGAGCCGGCCCCTGAAGGCCCAACCCAACCCCCTGGAAACCCTGAGCGCCGAGGCCCGCGAGGCTGCCCGCGGCGCCGTCCTCGACCTCTACGATATGTTTGTCGATATGGTCGGGGAGCGGCGGAACATGCCCCGGGAAACGGTGCTGGCACTGGCTGACGGCCGCGTCTACACCGGGCGACAAGCCCTTGCCAACGGACTCATCGATGCGCTCGGCGGCGAGGCCGAGGCCCGCCAATGGCTGGACCAGGCACGCAAGATTCCCCTGTCGTTGCCAGCCAAGGACGTCGATGTCGAGTACGAAGATCAGGTGTGGCGGAATTTACTCACAACAACCGTTGGAAAAGTGCTGTTTTCTGAACGACTTAGACTTGACGGGCCGATTTCCCTTTGGCACCCTGGGGTGTGGTAGCGTTGCCGTCGTCGGTACGCGTCGCCGACATCCCCTGAAAATGGGGGGTGCAACCCCGGATCGGTCTTACACCTGGGGGTACAAGGAACGGGTGGATAACAGCGGAGGGGAAACCTGGTTATGACCAAATCGGAGTTGATCGCGCGCCTTGCCGAAGCGAATCCCCATCTCTATCAACGAGATGTGGAGCGAATCGTGACAACGATCTTCGATGAAATCACTGCTGCCCTGGCCGAAGGTGACCGGGTCGAACTGCGTGGATTCGGCGCTTTTTCGGTGAAGCGGCGTGGTGCCCGGATCGGCCGCAACCCACGAACCGGCGAGACCGTGCGGGTTTCGGAGAAGTTCATTCCTTATTTCAAGACCGGCAAGCAACTGCGCGAAAAGCTGAATACCGGATCGTAGTAACGGCCGGGAGGGCGATGCCCGGCATCGGTATCGGGGACATCCGGATTTGCCGCCCACGGCCCTGAATCATAAGGACCGGCAACCGTGGTCAGACTAATTTCCTGGATCATTCTGGCGCCGCTGGCTGTTGCAGTGGTCGCTTTTTCCGTTTCCAACCGTGATTCGGTGATGGTCGAATTGTGGCCCCTGCCCTTTATCTGGGAGCTGCCGCTGTTCCTGGTGGTGTTGGTGGGAACCTTCGCCGGATTCATCATGGGCGGACTGGTCGCCTGGATTTCGGGTGGCAAGGGCCGGCGCCGCGCTCGTGCCCGGACCCGCCAGGCCGAATCGGCGGAGCGGGAACTCGTCCACCTGCGCCACAAACTGGCGGCCATGGAAGACTCTGCCGCCGCCTCGGCTAAAGTCGCACTGCTGCCCCCCGCCGACGCAGCCTGAAAGCCAACGTCGTGCGTGTCATCACCGCGACGGAACTGGCGGCCACCCTTGACTATGCCTCTTTGATCGAACGCCTACGCGAGGGATTTCGTGCCGGCTGCACGGTGCCGGTACGCCATCATCATACCATCGCCAATCCCGACGGCGGCGCCAATGCGACCCTGCTCTTGATGCCGGCGTGGCGCGAGGACGGCGCCATGGGGGTCAAGGTGGCCTCGGTGTTCCCCGACAATGGGGGCCGGGGCCTGCCGGCCGTGATGGCCTCCTACCTGCTCCTCGACCGCGCCACAGGCGAGCCCAGGGCCCTGCTTGATGGCGGGGAACTGACGGCGCGGCGCACGGCGTCGGCGTCGGCCCTGGCGTCGGCATACCTGTCTAGGTTGGACAGCCGGCGCCTGCTGATGGTTGGGACCGGGGTCTTGGCGCCGCATCTGATCCGGGCCCATGCGGCGGCGCGGACCATCACCGAAGTGATGGTCTGGGGGCGGGCGGCGGAAAAGGCCCAGGCCCTGGCCGCCCGACTAGATGAACCCGGCGTTTCCGTCACCGCCATCGAAGACCTGGAAGACGGGGTGCGGAAGGCGGATATTGTCTCGTGCGCAACACTTGCCCGCCATCCCCTGATCCATGGGGAGTGGCTGCATGATGGCCAGCACATCGACCTGGTCGGCGGCTTCACGCCCGAGATGCGCGAGGCCGACGACGCGGCGGTGCGCCGGGCGTCGCTGTTCGTCGATACCCGCGCCGGCGCCCTGAAGGAGGCCGGGGACCTGGTCGACCCCCTGAGGCGCGGGATCATTGCCGAGGACGCGGTCAGGGGCGATCTCTTCGACCTTGCCCGGGGCGACCATCCCGGACGCGAGAGCGACCGGGAGATCACCTTCTTCAAGTCGGTGGGAACGGCGCTGGAAGACCTGGCCGCCGCCGAACTGGCGTTCGAGCGCGTCTGAGGTTAGAGCACGATCCGGTCAAATGGTTCCATATAGCCGGATCGTGCTCTATAACACCGGCCACCGCCAGGAGCCGCCACCCGTGAACCAGCCGAGCCCGCATCAGCGCCTGTTCGTCGCCCTCGACACCACCGACTTGGAGCGGGCAGTGTCCCTTGCCAGGGCTCTCGCCGGGCGCGTCGGCGGTGTCAAGGTGGGCAAGGAATTCTTTACCGCACACGGCCCCGGTGGCGTCGAGCGTGTCGCCGGTGCCGGGCTGCCTGTGTTCCTGGACCTCAAATTCCACGACATTCCCAACACGGTGGCGGGCGCGGTGCGTGCCGCCCTGCCCCTGAAGCCGTTCATGATCAATGTTCATGCGGCGGGGGGCGCGGCGATGATGGCGGCGGCGGCCGCTGTTGCCAAGGAAGCCGGCGCCGGGCGCCCGCTGGTGCTGGCGGTGACGGTGCTGACGTCCCTGAACGAGGCCGACCTGGCGGCGGTGGGGGTGGGCGGACCGGTGGACGACCAGGTCCTGCGCCTGGCCACCCTGGCCCGGGACAACGGCCTGGACGGAGTGGTCTGCTCGGCGCGCGAGGTGGCGGCGCTGCGTCAGGCATGCGGTGCCGGCTTCCGGCTGGTGGTTCCCGGTATCCGCCCATCGTGGGCGGCGGCGGACGACCAGAAACGGGTGATGACGCCGGCCGAGGCGGTTGCCGCCGGGGCCGACTATCTGGTCATCGGACGGCCGATCACCGGGGCCGACGATCCGGCCAAGGCGGCGGACGCCATCGCCAAGGAAATCGAGGCGGCGTGATGTCTCCGGACGTGAAAATCTGCGGCCTCAACGATCCGGACGCGGTAGCGGCGGCGGTCGACGGCGGGGCGCGGTTCGTCGGCTTCGTCTTCTTTCCCGCGTCGCCCCGGTCGGTGACGCCGACGCGCGCCGGCACCCTGGCGGCCGCCGTCCCCGGCGGGATCACCAGGGTGGGCTTGGTGGTGGATGCCGACGACGGGACGTTGGAGGAGATTCTCGACGGCGCGGCGCTCGATATGCTGCAGCTCCACGGCCACGAAACTCCGGAGCGGGTCGTCGAGGTGCGGGCCCGATTCGGGCTGCCGGTGATGAAGGCGGTCCCAATAGCCGGGGCCGCCGACGTGGCCGCGGCCCGGGCCTACGAAGACGTCGCCGACCGCCTGATGTTCGACGCCCGGCCGCCGGTGGGGGCGACCCGGCCAGGTGGCAACGCCCTGGCCTTCGACTGGGAACTGCTGGCCGGCGAAACCTGGAACCTTCCCTGGGTGCTGGCCGGAGGCCTGGACGCCGGCAACCTGGCCGAGGCGGTGCGCATAAGCGGTGCCCCCATGGTCGACGTCTCGTCCGGTGTCGAGGACACACCGGGGGTCAAGAACCCGGACAAAATCCGCGCCTTCCTGGAGATCGCCAAAGGCCTGTAATCCGGATTGTGGGTGAATATCGCGGAGCCCTTTTCCCGTCAGGGATCGGGCATTGTCGAACCTATCAACAATTTTCTCCGGTTTTCATCGGCTTTATGGTTTATTACCGGCCCCATGGATAACCTGAACACCTATCGCGCCGGTGCTGACGAGAATGGCCGCTTTGGTATCTTTGGCGGGCGTTTCGTTGCCGAGACCCTGATGCCACTCATCCTCGAGGTAGAGAAGGCCTATGTCGAGGCCCAGGGCGACCCCGAATTCGCCCGTGACATGGGGTACTACTTCTCTCATTACGTCGGCCGGCCGAGCCCCTTGTATTTCGCCCGGCGGTTGACCGAGCACCTGGGCGGCGCCAAGGTCTACTTCAAGCGCGAGGACCTGAACCACACCGGCGCCCACAAGATCAACAATTGCATCGGACAGATCCTGCTCGCCAAGCGCATGGGCAAGACCCGGATCATCGCCGAGACCGGGGCCGGCCAGCACGGCGTCGCCACGGCCACGGTGTGCGCGCTGTTCGATCTTCCGTGCACCGTCTACATGGGGGTCACCGACATCGCACGCCAGGCGCCCAACGTCTATCGCATGAAGATGCTCGGGGCCGAGGTCAAGCCGGTGAAGTCCGGTACCGGGACGCTGAAGGACGCCATGAACGAGGCCCTGCGGGACTGGGTCGCCAATGTGCATGACACCTATTACCTGATCGGCACGGTGGCCGGACCCCACCCCTACCCGACCATGGTCCGGGATTTCCAGTCGGTCATCGGCGGCGAGGTCCGCCAGCAGATCAACGAGGCCGAGGGACGCCTGCCCGATACGCTGATCGCCTGCATCGGCGGCGGTTCCAACGCCATGGGGCTGTTCTATCCCTTCCTCGACGACACCGACACCCGCATCATCGCCGTCGAGGCCGCCGGCAAAGGCCTGGACACCGATAAACACGCGGCGTCACTGACCGCGGGGGCGCCGGGGGTGCTGCACGGCAACCGTACGTATCTGCTGCAGAATGCCGATGGCCAGATCGAGGAGGCCCATTCCATCTCGGCCGGACTCGATTACCCGGGTATCGGTCCCGAGCATTCCTGGCTGCACGATGTCGGCCGGGTCGAATACGTCTCGGCCACCGACGACGAGGCGGTGGCGGCCTTTCATCTCTGCACCCGGCTCGAGGGCATCATCCCGGCGCTGGAATCGGCGCATGCCCTCGCCTACGTCGAGAAGATCGCCGGCGGCCTGCCGGCCGATAACCTGATGGTGCTGTGCCTGAGCGGGCGTGGCGACAAGGACCTGGATACGATCGCCAACCTGGACGGGACCACCCTATGACCGCCACCACCCGCATCGCCGACCGGTTCGCCGCCCTCGGCGAGGAGGGCCGCGCCGGCTTGGTCACCTTCGTCACCGCCGGCGACCCCGACGAGGCTACGTCGCGGGAAATCCTTATGGCCCTGCCCGGCGCCGGCGCCGATCTGATCGAGCTCGGGATGCCGTTCAGCGACCCCATGGCCGACGGCCCTTCGATCCAGGCCAGTTCTCTCAGGGCGCTCAAGGCAGGAGCCAGCCTGCGGAAAACCCTCGATTTGGTCACCGAATTCCGCGGTGCCGACGACCAGACGCCGATCATCCTGATGGGTTACTACAACCCCATCTACATTTACGGGGTCGAGACCTTCATCGCCGACGCCAAGGCCGCCGGCGTCGACGGTCTGATCATCGTCGACCTGCCGCCGGAGGAGAACGAGGAAATGTCCCTGCCGGCAGTGAAGGCCGGGCTCAATTTCATTTTCCTGACTGCACCGACCACCGACGACGCCCGCCTGCCCAAGGTCGTCGAGCACGCCGGGGGGTTCGTCTACTACGTCTCCATTACCGGTATCACGGGAACCAGCTCGGCGGCCGCCACCGACGTGCGTGACAACGTGGCGCGCCTGCGCCGGCACACCGACCTGCCCATTGCCGTCGGATTTGGTATCAAGACACCGGCCCAGGCGGCGGAGATCGCCCGCGTCGCCGACGCCGCCGTCGTCGGTTCGGCGCTGGTCGACCTGGTCGCCGACAACCTGGATGGCAGCGGTTCGGCGACACCTGGCCTGGCGGACAAGGTCCTGGAGGCCGTCTCCAAGCTGGCCGAGGGCGTGCGCTCGGCGCGGGAGGAGGGTGCCGGGCAATGAACTGGCTCAAGGATTTCGTCCGCCCCAAGCTGCGCGAACTGGTTGGCGGCCAGAAAGAAATGCCCGAGAACCTGTGGCACAAGTGCCCCAGTTGCGAGGACATGATCTTTCACCGCGACCTGGAAAAGAACCTGCAGGTGTGCCAGCACTGCGGCCATCACCTGCGCCTGGGCGCCGGAGATCGGCTTAAGATGCTTTTCGACGACGGCGCCTACAAAACCATCGAACTGGCCAGGGTCCCCAACGACCCACTCAAGTTCCGCGACCTCCGGCGATACAGTGATCGCCTGAAGGACGCCCAGAACCGCACCGGCAACAGCGACGCCCTGATCGTCGCCCACGGCAAGATGGGTGGTAACGGCGTCGTCATCGCGGCGCTGGACTTCGGCTTTATGGGCGGCTCCATGGGCATCGCCGTCGGCGAGGGCCTGCTGGCGGCGGCGCGCCTTGCCGTGGTCCAGGACGCACCCCTGATCGTCGTGCCGTCGTCGGGCGGCGCGCGCATGCAGGAGGGAATTCTGTCGCTGATGCAGATGGCGCGTACGACCATCGCCGTCGAGGAAGTGCGCGAGGCCGGACTGCCATACATCGTGGTGTTGACGGACCCGACCACGGGTGGGGTTTCGGCGTCGTTCGCCATGCTGGGTGACATCGCCATAGCCGAGAACGGTGCCGTCATCGGCTTCGCCGGCGCCCGGGTCATCGAGCAGACCATACGCGAGAACCTGCCCGAGGGTTTCCAACGGGCGGAATACCTGTTCGATCACGGGATGCTCGACATGGTGGTCCACCGCCACCAGTTGCGTGACATCCTGATCCGGATCCTGGGACTGCTGTGCAACAAGCGGCCGGCGGCCGACGTTTTGCCACTGCCTCTTAGCGAGGACTCGGGCGAACTGGGAGTCGACGACGACGACCTTACGTTGCCGCCGGCACCGACCGAGGGCAAAGAGGACCAGCCCGCTGAATAGTCCCGGAGACAGTGACGCCGTTCTCGAGCGTCTGATGGGGCTGCATCCGAAGCTGATCGACCTGTCCCTTGACCGGGTCGCGATCCTGCTCGGGCGTCTCGGCAATCCTCACATCAAACTGCCGCCGGTGATCCATGTCGCCGGGACCAATGGCAAGGGCTCGGTGATCGCCTTCCTGCGGGCCATGCTCGAGGCCGCAGGCTATCGGGTCCATGTTTATGTCTCGCCCCATCTGACGCGTTTCAACGAGCGAATCCGTCTGGCCGGAAAGCTGATCGCCGAGGACGCGCTGACCGCCGTACTCGAGGAATGCGAGGCCGCCAACAAAGACGAGCCCGTCACATTCTTCGAGATCACGACGGCTGCGGCATTCCTGGCTTTCGTCAGGACTCCGGCCGACGTGGTGCTCCTGGAAACCGGCCTCGGCGGTCGCCTGGACGCCACCAATCTGGTGGCGCAGCCGGCGCTGACTGCGATCACGCCCATCTCCATGGATCACCAGCATTTTCTCGGTGATACCCTGGCCGAGATTGCGGGTGAGAAGGCGGGCATCCTCAAACCTGGAGTGACCTGCATCGTCGCGACGCAGAAGGCGGAGGCCGCCGGGGCCATTGCAGAGGCCGCGGAGCGGGTCGGTGCGCCCCTGGTTTGCCAGGGCGTCGACTGGAGCATCCGCGGCAGTGAGGACGCGCTGCTCTACCAAGCCGGCGCCCGGACCCGGGTTCTGTCGCCGCCGGGGCTGAACGGCGGCCATCAGTTCCAGAACGCGGGCGTGGCATTGGCGTGCGTCGATCATCTCGACGACTTTCCGGTAGCAGAGGAGGCGATCGCCCGCGGCCTGGCCACGGCCGAATGGCCGGGGCGGCTGCAACGCCTGGACCAGGGTCCGCTCGTGAATATGCTGCCCGAGGGCTGGGAGTTGTGGGTCGACGGCGGCCACAACGCCGACGCCGCCAGTGCCCTTGCCGAAGAGGCCAGGAACTGGCACGCCCGACCCCTGAACCTGATCGTCGGGATGATGGAAAACAAGGATCCGAAAGGGTTCCTGACGCCCTTGGCGCCCTACACACGGCGCCTGAGGGGGGTCGCCATCCCCGGGGAAAAGGGCAGCCAGAGCGCCGAGCGGATCGCGGCGGCGGGGGAGGCCCTGGACCTGGACGCCGAACCTGCGAGAAGCGTTACCGCCGCCCTGGCCAGCATCATCCAGTCCGGCGTCGGCCCGTCCAGGGTGCTGATCTGCGGCTCGCTCTACCTGGTGGGTACGGTGTTGCGCGATCACGAATAGGCAATAAGAATGTCCCCGGCGGATAACCAACCGGGGACGGTGTTAGAATTCCCTGAAAACGTGTTAGATCAAATAACCGATTCGACCCAGTCGACCAGCTTGCCCTTGGGCAGGGCGCCGATCTTGGTGGCGGCGACCTGGCCGTCCTTGAACAGCATCAGGGTGGGGATGCCACGCACTCCGTACTTGGACGGGACGGTGGGGTTTTCGTCGATGTTGAGCTTGGCGACGGTGACTTTCTCGGCCATTTCGGCGGCAAGTTCCTCGAGGGCAGGGGCGATCTGTTTGCAGGGACCGCACCACTCTGCCCAAAAATCGACAAGAACGGGGCCTGGAGCCTTCAGGACGTCGGCATCGAAGGAATCGTCGCTCACGTGTATCGTCATTCGCTTAATCCTATCAATGATTTACGTGGAGACTGCGGCTATCCGCACCGGCGTAAGGCTCCCCCTGGAGCCCGGAAGAATGTAGGGGGCGCCCGCCCATCCGTCAAGGTGCGTACGGGTCCAGCAGACTCCCGGGCAGGGCCATCAGGCGGGGGCCATCGGTCCACAAAAGGAAACACCGGACAGGCCGGCCGGTGTAGATGCGCTCCAGCGCCGCCCGGTAGGCCGCCATCTGGCGCAGGTAGACCGGAGCGACGCCGCCGACGTCCGTGGGCGGCGGACGATTGGTCTTGTAGTCGATCACCCAGACGGCGTCATCGGTGACCAGCAGGCGATCGACCTGGGCGGCGATGACCTGGCCCGCGACCTCGCCGGTCAGGGGCACTTCGGCCTGGCTACCGGGACCGAACAGGGGCTCGAAATCCGGGTGTTCGAGAACCGCCAGGGTCTCGGCAGCGATGTCCGTCTGCTGGTCCTCGTCGAGGCCATGGGCGGGGCGGGCGAGGTAGGCGCGGGCGGCATCGGCCCGGGCTGTGATGTCAAGATCGGGGAGGCTCTGCAGCAGCCGATGGATCAGGCGGCCGCGCTTGAAGCGGGCGCCATCGTCGTCGCCAAAGGGCGAGCGCACTGGGGGCTCGTCGTCGTCGGGGCGGGACGGGGTCAGGGGACGGGGCGGTATTGCTTCAACCGGTGCCGGGGTCAGGGCCCAGGCCGGCAGGGCTTCGTCGCCGGCCGGCATCGCGGAAATCTCTGCCCTAGAATCGAGTTTCGCCGTTTGGGGTTGATAAATACGCCATCCGACGGCACCGGAATCCAGGGGTATCTCGACACCGCGGCCCTGGACGGCGTCGGCGACGGCGTCGTACCAGCACCCCGTGGCGCGCCCGCGCCGGTTTTCCCAGCCGCAGACGTACAGTCGGTCGCGGGCCCGGGTCATGGCGACATAGAGCAGGCGGTGGTGTTCGCGCACGATGCGGCGGCGGGCGTCGTCGCGCAGGTCGGCGCAGTGGGCGTTCTCGTTTTCGCGCAGCGCCGGCCACAGAACGAACGGATTGTCGGGGTCGTCGCCCCAGTAGAGTCTGGGGTCGAGCCGCGCATCGGGCACGGTGCAGGTATCGGGCAGGATGACGATGTTGGATTCCAGGCCCTTGGCGCCGTGGACGGTCATCACCCGAACCTCGCCCCGGTCCTGTTCGAGGTCGCGCTTGACCGGGGTCTCGCCGACGCCGAGCCAGTGCAGGAAACCCTGGAGGGACGGCACGTGGTCGCGCTCGAATTGGAGAGCCAGGGACAGGAACTCGTCGATGGGATCGCTGGCGTCGGGACCGAGGCGTGCGAGGAGCTTGCGCCGACCTCCACCACGTCCGAGCAGGTCGGCGAAGAACTCGAAGGGTGGAGTGAAGTCGGCGCCCTCGCGCAGGGCGGTAAGGATGCGGTGTGCCTCGGCATAGGCGGGGCGTTCATCGCGGCGGTTGCCGAGCGTCTCCCACAGGGTGCCGGTTCTTCCATGGGCGAGATCGAAAAGCGCGTCCTCGTCGAGGCCGATCAAGGGCCCCTTGAGAACCACCGCTAGGTTAAGGTCGTCGTCGGGCAGGAGCACGAACCCGCCGACGGCCATCAGGTCCATGACCGCCATCTGCTGGGTGAGCATCATGCGATCGCTACCGGCGACGGGGATGGCCCGGCGCTTGAGGCAGCGGACCATCTCCTCGGCAAAGGCGGTGCGGGTACGCACCAGGATCATGATGTCTTGGGGCCGGATGGGCCGTCCGGCAGATTCGAGGACTTCGCCGTCGTCGAGCCAGACCTGG
>JAJFIG010000447.1 GCA_021775195.1 Rhodospirillales bacterium
CCCATGTTCAGGATCCGGATGGCCTCGAGCATCCGGAGCGCCCCCAGGGCATCAGAATTGGCAGTGTACTCGGGCGTCTCGAAACTTACCTGCACGTGGCTCTGGGCGGCCAGATTGTATATCTCGTCAGGCTGGATCGCCTGGACCAGGCGGATCAGGCTGGTGGCATCGGTGACGTCTCCATAGTGCATAAGAAATGGGACGCCGTGTTCGTGGGGATCGTGGTACAGGTGGTCGACGCGCCCGGTGTTCAATGACGAGGAGCGGCGTTTTATGCCGTGCACCTCGTAGTCCTTTTCGAGCAGTAATTCGGCGAGCAGGGCACCGTCCTGGCCGGTGACACCCGTTATCAGTGCGACCTTTTTCGATGTTTCGCCGCTCACGTCGCCGTACCTTTCCTGTGCCGGCGGGGACGATACGGCCCGGGTTGCCGCACGTCAACGCTACAGCGGGTCATAGCGGAAACGGATTGATCGCGCACCGGCCGGAACGTAAACGCCCCAAAAGGCATGATCCGCAGGAAAGATCGTTGCGGGCACGCCATCGATCTCAGCTTTCCAGGCCGACGAAAAGGCGTTGGCAATAACGAGAACGGCGGCACCATCGCCCCGAACATCAAGACGGATCTCGTCGCTGACATAGCGCTTCAGTACGATCTCCAGGTCACCATAAGGCCCCGCCGCCGCCACCGGCTCCGGCACGGTGGCCCTCTCCGCGAAGACCGTGTGCCGGAGCTTGGCGAGCGGAGCGGCAACCATCGCGTCCAGGACCTCCTCGCCGCTGTCGAACAGTCTGACCGACTTGACGGTGAAGAACCGTGGCAACGAATTGCGGTTCCGGTAGACATAAAGATGAGTCCGGCCGGTAAAGTTTGCCTTTGCGTTGGTGGCGATGCGTTCCCGGGTGGACATGGAGGACCACGGCATGTCCGGTTGTCTCAGGAGCTCCAGGCTTTCGTCCAGCAGCCGGTCACGGGAAACGATATAGGCAACATTCGCCAGCGACAGGAATTTCAGCCGGTATAGGTCGGCCAGGCGCAATTCGGGCGCATGATCCGGAGGAACAAGCATTAGCCGCCAGTTGCGGTATGCGGTTCTGCCACCGGCGATCGCAAACCTGTTCCCCCCGAGGCCGATCTGGAAACCGCCTTCCGTGGGTTGGAACCCGGCCATCCACGGGTCCATCATTCGATCCCAGAATTCGAAATAACGCCGGAAAATCAATGCCTGGTAGCCGCCCGCCGTCTCTATTCCATAGGCATTCAGATAGCGCGGATACATTTGGAACGTCTCTGCCCGCACCGGCCACGGCTCCGCTTTAATGCTATCGGCAAGACCCTGAAACACGGGGCTTTCGAAATTATGTTTATAGCTCCCCTGGATGATCCATTCGCGGGCGCTAACGACCTTTTGTTCGACGGACACCCAGGCGACGGCAAGGACCGCCAGCCCCAACGCGCCCTGGCCGAGGCGGATCCGAACGACCGGTGCCCCGTCACGGTTCCAGACGTCGATCTGGTTCGTCAACTCCTGTATGCCGTAGCCGCCGGCGAACACGAGAATCGTGATGACGACGATCCTGAGGCGGAAGAGGTTGTAGCCGTGGATGGCTGGAACCCATTCGGCAACGATGCCCTGGATGATAGTTCCGGCGAGGGGCGTGACGGCGCCCAAAACTATGGCAGCGAGTATCGCTTTCATCCTGAAGCTTCCGCCCCGGCGAACGATCAGGGCATACACGAACAACGCCGTACACACGGTCATGATCGGAGTCGAAAGGAATACCGATTCTGCGATGGTTGCGTCGATAGCATCCGCCGTCGTCATGGCGGCACGGACCAATCCCGCGTGCGATTCCGGCGCCGTCGCCAGCATGGCGCGGATGTCCCCGATCCGCATTGCCACGGGCGCGACCACGGCGACGGAGATGACCGCCCACTCCCCTAACGTCCTTCGCGTATCGACGAACAAGAACCAAAACACGATCACGGCGCCGGCGAAGGGAACCAACTGCGAGAAGTATGCCGTTTCCGCGAGCAGAAAGACGGCCACCACCGCGATCAGCCAGCGCTTGACGTCGCCAATACGCTGAAACAGCCACGTCAAGGCGAACAATACAGCCGGTACGTAAGCATGCACCGATAACATGAGGATCCCCGGAGTAAGCGTGAGGCTATAGGCTCCGGCGCAATACAGCTTCGCCCATGGGCTGAAGCGGAATGTCAAATGGCTCAAGCCGTAAACGGCGAAGACGGGGATCGCCGCCAGGGACACGACCCGCAGCTGATACGCCAGCCACCCCGGTAGATGGGAAAACAACCACACGTCGATGCCGCCGTGCCAGCCCTCGCTGATACGGTCCGATCCGGCGGCTGAAAAATTGTCCCACAGCGGCGCGTCAATTCCGGCAAATTTGGTGCTGATCAAACCGGGGAGGATGACCTCCCCATTGTCCCACGTATAGACCACCGAAAACTTGCCGAAGACGATGAACTCGACGATCAGCCACAGGGCCCAAAGAGAAAGAACCCACCCCCAGGACGCGGGAACTTTCACCTGGATCTCTCTTGACGGGACGCCATGGAGTTGTGGTGAAAACTGTCTGGCATTCCAGCGCTGTTCATTTTTTTTGTATACAAGACTCAATCAGTTTGCGCTAAGCACAATCTTACCTGATGGCTATTTTAGATTTAATGTCGTTGGCCTGCTAACGGATTTCCTTGCCGCTGGATCGAGTTGACAACGCCAGTAGTGATCAACTTGCGTCGAACCCGGCTGAGTGTCGAGAGATCACCTCGCGTTCTTGCTTCTCTTGCCATGCTTTTGGTGGATATCGTTCGGCCGCCAGAGGTAGGGGAACAGCCCGCCAAATCGGTGGGATTATCTTTGCATTTCTCGCAAATTTCAAATTAGAACATGACCCGAGAGTCTTGACGTTCATGCCGTGAACAGGGTAGTGTTCGCGCCGTGAACACGGCTTCAGGAGCCTGATTTGGCCAAGACCCGGTCGCCATCGCGGACTATCGAGAGCGAGAAGGAGATCACCCTCGATCTTCTCAACGCCCTCCATGACAACCGCGCCCACACGCAACGCTCACTGGCCGAGGAACTGGGTATCGCCCTGGGGCTGGCCAACGCCTATCTGAAGCGTTGCGCCAAGAAGGGGCTGATCAAGGTGCAGCAGGCGCCGGCCAACCGATATGCCTATTACCTGACGCCCAAGGGTTTCGCCGAGAAGAGCAGCCTGACCGCCGAATATTTCTCCCAGTCCTTCAAGTTCTTCCGCATCGCGCGGACCGAGAGCGCGGACCTGCTGGAACGCTGCGGGACCCGGGGCTGGCGGCGGGTGGCGCTCTACGGCGCCGGCGACCTGGCCGAAATCGTCACGCTCTGCGCCCGCGACACCGAAATCGAGTTGGCCTGCGTGGTCGACCCTTCGGCCGGCGGCGAGTTTGGCGGACTGACGGTAGTCGGTGACCTGTCCCGGGCGCCCGGCGTCGACGCCGTCATCGTCTGCGCCCTCGGCGATCCCCAGGCCGCCTACGATGACGCCTGCGCCCAGGTCCCCGCCGACCGCGTGCTGACCCATCCCTTCCTCAAGGTCCAGACCGGCGGCGGCAATCACCGGGGGGCACGGCGATGAGCCATTGGTGCGCCGTGCACACCCAGGCCCGGGCCGAGGACAAGGCGGCCTTTCACCTGCGCCGCCAGGGCTATTCGGTATTCCTGCCCCGCTACCTCAAGCGCCGCCGCCATGCGCGCAAGGTGGACTGGGTGCCGGCACCCTTGTTCCCGCGCTATGTCTTCGTCGCCATCGAGCCCGCGGTCACCCGCTGGCGGGCGATCCGTTCGACGGTTGGCGTTGCCGATCTGGTCTGCTTCGGCGGCCAGCCCGCCGCAGTACCGCCGACCGTGATTGCCGAGATCGACGCTCGTCAGGACGAGCATGGCATCGTCACCGTCAACCCGGTGGACAACATGAAGCGCGGCGACCGAATTCAGGTGGTCGCCGGCCCCTTGTGCGATGTCGAGGGGCTGTTCGAATGCGCCGGCGATGACGACCGCGTCACCATCCTGCTCGAGCTCATGGGCCGGCAGG
>JAJFIG010000448.1 GCA_021775195.1 Rhodospirillales bacterium
TGGGCCAGGCCTGCTTCGACCCGGGCATGGTCAAGAGCACCTATGGAACCGGGTGCTTCGTGCTTGTGAATACCGGAGCCGTGCCGGTGGCCTCGGCCAACTGTCTGCTGACGACGTTGGCCTACCGCCTGGAGGGCGCGCCGACCTATGCCGTCGAGGGTAGCATCTTCGTCGCCGGTGCCGCCGTGCAGTGGCTTCGCGACGGCCTTGGTGTGATCTCAGAGGCCGGCGAGTCGGAGGCCCTGGCCGCCAGCATCGAGACCACCGGTGGGGTCTACCTGGTGCCCGCCTTCACCGGCCTCGGGGCGCCTTACTGGGACCCGGACGCCCGCGGCGCCATTCTCGGGCTGACCCGGGATTCAGGGACACCGGAGATCGTCCGTGCGGCCCTGGAGGCGGTGTGCTACCAGACCCGGGACCTGATGCGGGCGATGGCCGATGACGGGGCGTCGGCGGAAGCGGCGGTGCCCCGGGCGCTCAGGGTCGACGGTGGCATGGCCGCCAACGACTGGCTGATGCAGTTCCTGGCCGATGTCCTCGACATGCCGGTGGAACGGCCGGCGGTAATCGAGACAACGGCCCTGGGCGCCGCGTATCTCGCCGGCCTGCAGACGGGTTTTTTCCCATCGCTGGCCGACGTCGCCGGGCAGTGGCAAATGGAACGAGCCTTCCACCCGTCTCTGGCGGTTGACGAGCGCGAGCGCCTCTACGGCGACTGGCTGGAAGCGGTGCGCCGGGTGCGGGGGTGAGTCACTTCACCGATGAAAAGGCCGTCGGGCGGAGGATTGTATTTCCGAGGGAGGCGACGATGGGGCCGTCCTTTTCGGTCTCGGCGCGCGCGGCCTGCCACTCCGGGTCACTTTGGAAGGCGGTCCATTTCTCTTCCCGTTCGGCCAGGGAGTCCCACTCAAGCAGGTAAAAGAGGTCCTGGTTCGACTCGCCGATTTCCACGGTCCAGAACCCGGCCTGGCGAATACCATGTTTTTCCCACAGGGCCAGGGTGATCGTCTCGAATCGGTTCAAGAGTGCCGGCAGGCGTCCGGAGGCACAGTGATAAACACGCAGTTCGTGGATCATGGTATGACATCTCCATTGCGGATGAGGTCCGGTACCCTGTTCACGGACGGGGCGCGGACGGGGTGGCGGAACAGATACACGAATACCGACGATCGTGTCCCTGGAAATCCGCTGCATTTGCGAATTGCCGGGCGGTGGCGGAAAGGCCATATAAGGAACGCCGCCGTCCCGTTCCCCCGGCGGTACCTTGGGGGGTGAGACATGCCGAGTAACATCTTTCGCTACATCTTCCGCCACAGCATGAAGCAGCAGATCATCGTCGTCGTGCTGACGCTGGTCTACATGCCGATCCTCTACTTCTCCTTCGAACTGCCCAAGATCATCGTCAACGACGCCATCGAGCCGCCGGCCGAGACCTTTCCACGCCAGCTTCTCGATATGGACTTCGAGCAGGTGCCCTACCTACTGATCCTGTGCGGGATATTCCTGGCCCTGGTGGTGACCACCGGAGCCATGCGCTATTGCCTCAGCGTCTACAAGGGCGTGCTCGGCGAGATCATGCTCCGGCGCTTGCGCTACGACCTCTATGACCGGGTGCTGCGCTTTCCGCTGGCGCACCTGGGCAAGGTCACGGGCGGCGAGATCGTCACCATGGCGACGGCCGAGGTCGAGCCGCTCGGCCGCTACATGGGGATCGCGGTGGCTAATCCGGCGCTTCAGCTCGGCACCCTGCTGACGGCGCTGTTCTTCCTATTCATGCAGGACATGCTGCTGGGCATCGCCGCTATCGCGCTGTTTCCGGTGCAGATCTACTTCGTGCCCAAGCTACAGCGGCGGATGAACGAGGTCAGCCGGCGGCGGGTCCAGAACGTGCGCCTGTTCGCAGGGCACGTGACCGAAACCATCGACGGGGTGCGCGACATCCATGCCCACGACACCCGGGCCTTCGAGCTCAGCAAGGCCGCCGACCGGCTGGGCGTACTGTTTCGCATCCGCCGCCGGCTCTACACGCTGGGCAACACGATCATCTTCCTCAATACCTTCTTCACCCAGCTGACGCCCTTCTTCTTCTATTCCCTGGGCGGCTACCTGGTGATCATGGGTGACTTGACCTTCGGTTCCCTGGTCGCGGTCATTGCCGCTTACCGGGAGACGGCGACGCCGTGGAACGAGTTGCTGGAGAACTATCAGGCGGCCGAGGACAACCGGGTCAAGTATGCCGGCCTGGTGGAGACCTTCCGCGTCGCCGAGGCCGCGGCGGCGGCGGGCGATGACACGGACGCTCAGGTGTGCGGGCCGCTGACGGTTGCCGGCGCCGGCCTCGAGGACGGGGACCTGCGCCTGGTGGAGGACGCGACCTTCGAGGTCCCGGTGCCCGGCCGCGTTGCCATCGCCGGCCCGGCGGGCAGCGGAAAGAACCACCTGGCGCAGATGCTGTGCGGCCTGCGCCCGCCGACCAGCGGCACAATCACCCTCGGCGGCAGCGACATCACCAAGATGTCGGAGGCGGTCATCGGCCGCTGCATGGGGTACGCGGATGCCGACAGCCACGTGTTTTCAGGGACCTGGCGGGACAACCTCTATTACGGCCTCAAGCACCGCCCGGTGCGGCCGCCGGACTACGACAAAAAGACGGCGGGGGAGCGGGAACAATGGATCAGCGAGGCCCGCGCCGCCGGCAACGCC
>JAJFIG010000449.1 GCA_021775195.1 Rhodospirillales bacterium
GGGGCCAGGATGTGGTGGCGTGGTCAAGGCATGTGCTGGGGGGCGCCTTCGGGGCCGGTAACGCCGTGGTCGAGTCCATCACCACCATTCCCGGCAACAACGACCAAGATCAGGTCGCCGATTCCCTGGAACGGGATGAAGTCTGGTTCATCGTCAAGCGCACCATCAACGGCGCCACGACCCGTTACGTCGAGTTCCTGGAAGGGTCATACGAGGGGCCGGAGCGCAACGACTTCGCCACCGAGGCGGCCTGGGAATCCCAGGTGCTGGCCGACATGAAGGACGCCTATTACGCGGACTCAATCCTGACCCATAACGGCGCGGCGACCGCTCAGATTATCGGGCTCAATCACCTGATAGGCGAAACCGTCAAGGTGTTGGCGGATGGGAAGGTCCACCCGGACAAGGTGGTCGACGGCACCGGGAAAATTGACCTCGATTTTTCCGCCTCCAAGGTCCACGTCGGCCTCGGCTACACCCATCAGTTCCGGAGCCTCAAGATCACCGCCGGCGCGGCGGCCGGGATCGCGGTCGGGCGTATCAAGCGCATCCATGAAATCGTGCTCGTGCTCCAGGACGCCCCGGCGTTCAAGATCGGGCCTGATTTCGAGACCCTGCGGGACGTGGAATTCCTCGACACCGGGGATTTGATGGACACGGCCATTCCGTTGTTCACGGGGGAGCGGCGGGAGTCCTTCGGCGGCGATTACGGCCGGGACCCGCGGGTGGTGATCGAGAGCGACAACCCCTTGCCGTTCACGCTGCTGGCGCTGGCGCCGAGCGTGAAGACGCAGGATGGGGTTTAGGGGCTTTCCTCGCGGATCTCGGCCAGGAAAATGAGCCAAGCGTTCAAGGATGCCTCGAGGCAAGAATGAAACCGGCGAGAAAATCCAAAGAAATGACCTGGGGCATTGGAGTACTGGGGCCGGCTTGGGGTCGGGCAACCTCTCTGGGGTGTTATTGCCGCGATTTTTCTCCGGCTCCGTTGTCGACCACCATTGTCATCGTCGTCGTAGTTTTTGCCCCTCCCGCCTTTGGGCGGGAGGCGACCGTTTGGTCGCCCCCCAGGGGGACACCGGCCCGGAGGTTGGACAAGAATGCCCGGGGAGAAAACGAGTGAGGGGTCCGCGCGTGGTTGTTTACGGGGCGACCGCCTTGTTCAGAAGGCCGGAGACATTCGTGAACATGGTGTCGAGAGATCCACCCATCGCCGACAACGCAGTAATCGCGGCGACGGAAACGAGAGCGGCGATCAGGCCATACTCGATAGCCGTGGCACCAGATTCATCCTTGAAAATCATCATCGGGGTTTCGGGCCGCATATCAACCTCCTACTTTTGTCATAATTATGACAAGCAATGCTCATGTAAAATAATCCTCTATAGAGTTTTTGTCAAAAATCTTATTTCCCTATATTGTCTATTTATTTTGTATATTATTTTTCCATTAATTTTATTCTTATTTCATATAATTATTAAACCGGCATTCCCCAGATGAACCCCGGTTTGTGAGGAGAAAGTCGTTTGGATTGCCTGCCGAGGCAATTTTGAGGGCGATGCGGGACGGTATTCGCCTGGAATTGGTGGCAATTGCCGCGATCCCCGTGTGGTCATCCAGTCCGACAATCCCTTGCCTTTTACGTTGCTGGCGCCGGCACCGAGCGTCAAGACTCAGGATGGGGTTTAGGGGGTTTTACGGTAGTCTCTGTCCATCATGCATGTCGTGAATAGCGCATTTTGTTTCTCGTAAACATCCACAAAGCCCGCTATTCCACCGTATGCCGTAGGAGCCTGACGCCCGATGGCGTAATTCTGGCAATACTCTATATCGACGGCGCGGTCTGCTTGGGTTCCTCCGGCGCGATAAAACTTCTCACCGGTAGGGCCGCATCCAACCAAAATCAATAATAAGCAGAATATTCCTTTTCGCATACACGCAATGCAATACAAACAACAACATAGAGTCAACCGAAAAATGGTGGACATCATCCCCTACCAGCCGGCGCATCTGTTGAAAATGGACCTGCGCCTGTATGAGCGAGGGTTTGCCGAGTTAGTTGAAAGTTTCGAACGATATGCTCAGGAATTAGCCATAGACGGCCTCTCTTATTCCGGAATGTTGGACGATGTCCCCGTGGCGTGCGCGGGCATATGCCCGATCTACAACGGTGTCGGCGAGGCGTGGTTCATCTTCTCCCCCAGGTTCGAAATCGGCCGCCCCAGCAGGCCTTGGGCGAGCGTGAGCATGGCCGCCAAGCGGGGTCTGAAACGCGCGTTCGAGATCGGCTTTCACCGGGTTCAGACCGCTATCCCTGTGGATTTCCTGGAAGGGCAGCGACTGGTGAGACATCTGGGGTTCATGAGTGAAGGGCCGATGAAGGCATACGGCCCCAATGGTGAGGATTTCATGCGATTTGCGAGGACCAGTTAGATGCCCCAGGCAGCGCCTTTTCTTGCAATAGCGGCGGCGGCGGTAAGCGCCGTGGGTTCCATTTCCCAAGGCAAGGCGGCAAAGGATGCCGCCGATTTTCAGGCAGAGTTAGGACAGCGCCAGGCGGAACGGGAACGCCAGATTGCGGAACGAGACGCCGAGTTGTTCGCACGCAAGCAAAGCGCCGATCGGGCGGGCACCAGGGCCGTTCGCGCCGCCAGCGGTGTTACCGGCGAGGGATCGACGCTGCTGGTCGACGAAACCCTGATCGACGAGGCCCTGTTGGGCGAAGAGACGATCCGGCGCGGCGGCGAGGCCAAGGCGTCGACATTGCAGGCAGAGGCCAGCCTGGCGCGGTTCCGGGGCAGGGCGGCGCGGACGGCGGGGTTCACCAAGGCCGGAAGTACACTCCTGACCGCCGCCGCCAAGGCGTTTCGCTAGGGGATAAAGACCCCTTATCCCGGCCCATTAACGCTGCTATCTTCCGCGCTATCGGGGAGAGTATTCGATGGCACGGAAACCAGAGCGGGCGGAGGTGGACCGGGCCCTGCAGGCCGGCGTCAAGCTCCTGGTGGCGGGCAAGGCGGCCGACGCCGAGGCCCTGTTCCGGCGCATTGTCGCCGCCGACCCGGTGAACGTCACGGCCTACGTCAACTTAGGGCTCGCCCTGCAGAACCAGGGCAAGGACAACGAAGCCATCGCCAGCTTTCGCCGGGCCCTGGAGATCGATCCCGACATCGCCCAGTGCCACAACAACCTGGGCAACGCCCTGGCAAGGACGGGCGCCAGCGCCGAGGCCATCACACACTACAAGCGGGCCCTGCTGATCAAGCCCGATTACGCCAATGCGCAGGGCAATCTTGGGCGCCTGCTGCGCCAGGAGGGGCGCCTGGATGAGGCCGGCGCCTGCTATGAGCGGATCCTCGAGCTCAATCCCCGATCGGCGGAGGCCCGGGTCAGCCTGGGGCTGATCAGCGCCGACGGGGGAGACCTGGAGGACGCCATCGGGCATTACGCCCAAGCCCTGGAGGCCGAACCCGATCACCCCAAGGCCCTGAGCATGCTGGGTCTGGCCCTGGCCGGGCTCGGCCGCCTGGAGGAGGCGAGGGAGCACCATGCCCGCGCCGTCACCGCTGACCCCGATTACGTCATGGGGCATGTCAACAAGGCCATGAACGACCTGCTTGCCGGCGACTTCGATACAGGGTTCAGGGAGTTCGAATGGCGCTGGCGGACAACCGCCTTCCGGGAAGCCCGCCCCGACTTCGGCAGGCCCCGGTGGGACGGTACGGCACTGGACGGCAAGACCATCCTGTTGCATGACGAGCAGGGGTTCGGAGACGCCATCCAGTTCGTCCGCTACGCGCCCATCATCA
>JAJFIG010000450.1 GCA_021775195.1 Rhodospirillales bacterium
CCGCACTGGTGCCCCGGGCCGAGCTCGAAGGGGAGATGGGGGATTCCCACATGGGCCTGCAGGCGCGCCTGATGAGCCAGGCCCTGCGCAAGCTCACCGCTTCGGTGTCGCGGTCCAATTGCATGATCATCTTCATCAACCAGATCCGCATGAAGATCGGCGTCATGTTCGGCAATCCGGAAACCACGTCGGGCGGCAACGCGCTCAAGTTCTATGCCTCCATGCGCCTCGAGATCCGCCGCATCGGCGCGATCAAGGACCGGGACGAGATGGTCGGCAACCAGACCCGGGTCAAGGTGGTGAAGAACAAGCTGGCGCCGCCGTTCAAGATGGTGGAATTCGACATCATGTACGGCGAGGGTATTTCCAAGGCCGGTGAGCTCATCGATCTCGGCATCAAGGCCGGCGTGGTCGAGAAATCAGGCTCCTGGTTCTCTTACGATTCCCAGCGTGTCGGCCAGGGGCGCGAAAACGCCAAGGCCTTTCTCAGGGATAACCCGGAGATCGCCACCGCCATCGAAACCGCCATCCGCCAGGATGCCGGATTGTTGTCGGAGGAGATGATGACCGGCACTGGTGATACGGCCGAGGCAGACAAGACTGCTCCGGAAGCCGACGCCGGAGACTGACGCCCGGCACCTATCCAAAGATCGATTCAACTACCTGACGATGCGGTGGCCATGCCGCTGGCGCAGGGATTGGGCTTGGCCGCGGGCATCGGGCCGTGGAAACCATTTCATTCCTGGCGCCGGGGCTCTAGAGCCCTATCCGACCAAATCGAATCGCCATGCCCCACCTGCGAGCCTTCGCCGAGGCGACGTTCCGGCTTCGCGGAGGCAGGATGCTGGGTGCATTTGTGCCGTGGCGTTGTTGCGTATCTTTGCCGATGCGCTGCATCGGCATGCGACCCGCTCCCGCCTCGGCGTTGCTACCGGCGGAGCCCGGGCCTAACAACGGCGCAAAATCATCCCGGTCAAATGGTTCCATTTGGTCGGATAGGGCTCTAGATTAGCGCCATGCAAACCGTCAACGATATTCGCAAGGCGTTCATCGGCTACTTCGTCAGCCACGGCCATCGGCACGTGGAGTCGGGGCCGCTGGTGCCGCGCAACGATCCGACGCTGATGTTCACCAACGCCGGCATGGTGCAGTTCAAGAACGTCTTCACCGGCATGGAGAAGCGGGACTACGACCGTGCCGTGACGTCGCAGAAATGTGTCCGCGCCGGGGGCAAACACAACGACCTGGAAAACGTCGGTCACACGGTGCGCCACCACACCTTCTTCGAAATGCTCGGCAACTTCTCCTTCGGCGACTATTTCAAGGATTTTGCCATCGAGCTGGCGTGGAACCTGGTGACCAAGGAATACGGCCTGCCCAAGGACCGCTTGCTGGTCACCGTCTACGCAGAGGACGACCAGGCGTTCGATTTGTGGAAAAAGATCGCCGGCCTGCCGGAAGGCAAAATCCTCCGCATCCCGACCTCGGACAACTTCTGGGCCATGGGCGACACCGGCCCCTGCGGCCCGTGTTCGGAAATCTTCTACGATCATGGCGAACACATCCCCGGCGGGCCGCCCGGCAGTCCGGACGAGGACGGCGACCGGTTCATCGAAATCTGGAACCTGGTCTTCATGCAGTACGAGCAGGTGACGGCGGAGCAGCGCATTGACCTGCCCAAGCCCTCCGTCGACACCGGGATGGGACTGGAGCGTATCGCCGCCGTGCTCCAGGGTACCCACGACAACTATCAGATCGACCTCCTGCGGGCCTTGGTCACGGCCTCGGCCGAAGCTACGGGCACCGACCCCGACGGTGAGCATTCGGTGTCCCACCGGGTCATTGCCGACCACCTGCGGGCCTCTAGTTTCCTCATTTCCGACGGGGTGCTGCCGTCCAACGAGGGCAGGGGCTACGTGCTCCGGCGGATCATGCGCCGGGCCATGCGCCATGCCCAGCTTATCGGTTGCCCCGATCCCCTGATGTGGCGCCTGGTGCCGGCGCTGACGACCAAGATGGGGCAGGCGTTTCCCGAGTTGGTACGCGCTGAGGCCCTGATCACCGAGACCCTGAAGCTTGAGGAAACCCGCTTCAAGCGGACCCTGGTACGGGGACTCAGGCTCCTCGACGAGGCTACCACCGACCTCGATCAAGGTGGCGAACTGGATGGCGAGACCGCCTTCCGCCTCTACGATACTTACGGCTTTCCCCTCGACTTGACCCAGGACGCGCTCAAGGGCCGAGGGATGAGCGTGGATGAGGCCGGTTTCGACGCGGCCATGGAACGCCAGCGCGCCGATGCCCGCAAGGCCTGGACCGGCTCCGGCGAGGCAGCGACCGAGGATATCTGGTTCGCCGTGCGGGACGACCTGGGGGCAACCGAGTTCCTAGGCTACGAGACCGAAACCGCGGAAGGGCTGGTCACTGCCCTTATCGCCGACGGCAAGCGTGTCGACGAGGCCCAGGCCGGCACCGAAGTT
Source organism: Rhodospirillales bacterium (assembly GCA_021775195.1). Taxonomy (GTDB): domain Bacteria; phylum Pseudomonadota; class Alphaproteobacteria; order Rhodospirillales; family 2-02-FULL-58-16; genus JAJFIG01. The sequence continues at coordinate 2,481 of JAJFIG010000450.1, forward strand.
GCCATCGTCGTCAACCAGACCCCGTTCTACGGCGAATCGGGCGGCCAGGTCGGCGATACCGGCACCATTGCGGTGGGTGGCGAAACCCGGGTCGAGGTCACCAGCACCCAGAAGCACGCCAGCGACGTGCACGTCCACGTCGGCCGGGTGACGGCGGGGACCCTCCGGATCGGCGACGACGCGGTGCTTGCCGTCGACGGGCCCCGGCGCGCCGCCATCCGGGCCAATCATTCGGCAACCCACCTTGTCCACGCGGCGCTGCGCCGACGCCTCGGCGAACACGTCACGCAGAAAGGCTCGCTGGTGTCACCCGAGCGCATGCGATTCGACATCAGCCATCCCAAGGCAATTACGGCGGACGAACTGGCCGCCGCCGAGGCCGACGTCAATGCGCAGGTGCGCAGCAACATTGCCGTCACGACCCATCTGATGGAGCCAGATGCGGCGGTGGAAATGGGTGCTCTGGCGCTCTTCGGCGAGAATTACGGCGAGGAGGTCCGGGTGCTGAGCATGGGCAAGGATACGGAGAGAGACGAGGCCTATTCGGTGGAGCTTTGCGGCGGCACCCATGTGCGCCGCACCGGCGACATCGGGCTGTTCAAGATCGTCTCGGAAGGGGCCGTGGCCGCCGGGGTGAGGCGTATCGAGGTGGTCACGGGCGCCGCCGCCGAACGTTACGTGGCCGAACACGAAGCAGCGCTCTTCGAGGTCGCCGGTCTGCTCAAGGCGGCGCCCCGGGAGGTTCCAGACCGCATCGCCGCCCTGATGGAGGAACGGCGCAAGCTCGAACGCGAGCTGGCCGATGTGCGCCGCGAGCTGGCCACCGGTGGTGGTGGCGGGGCCGACGTCAAGCAGATCAACGGCATCACCTTCTCGCCCCGGCTGCTCGACGGGGTGCCGGCCAAGGACCTGAAAAGCATGGCCGACGATCTCAAGAAACAGGTGGGCTCGGGGGTTGTCGCCCTGGTTTCGGTCAGCGAGGGCAAGGCGTCCCTGGTGGTTGGGGTCACCGACGATCTAACTGATCGAATCAACGCCGTCGACCTGGTGCGCGCCGGCTCGGCCGCCGTTGGCGGCAAGGGCGGCGGCGGGCGTCCGGACATGGCCCAGGCCGGTGGGCCCGACGGTGGCCAGGGCAAGGCCGCGATCGAGGCCATCGAGGCGGCGC
>JAJFIG010000046.1 GCA_021775195.1 Rhodospirillales bacterium
GGTGATGCGGGGGAACTGGGCCAGCTCGCGGCCGATGCGGCGGCGCTTGGCATCGGTGGGGTTGACGGCGGAATGGACGATGCGCACCCGTACCTCGCCGGGGCCGGGATCGGGATCGGGCATGTCGCCCATGGTCAGGACCTCGGCGGCGTCACCGGATCGTTCGTACCAGACGGCTTTCATCGGCGATTGCCCCTTTGCATCCTACTTGACGATGGCCGGCGGGGTGGGCACCGGGTCGGCGGGCCGGTCCGGCGAATTGGGCAGGAGCTGATAGCCGTGGACCGACCGGCGCAGATAAAAGGTGTCCATGCCACGCTGGATCATGCCGCCGCCCTGGTCGATTTCGATATCGACGGTGACCTTGACCTCGTCGTCGCCGGCGCTGGTGTGGGTCATATAGGAAAACCCGGGCGCGAAGGGCTGCTTGTAACGGTCAAAGCCCGCCGGATGGCCCACCGCCGGCGGCTTGTCGCGGACGAAAAAGGAGCCCGAAGTCAGGGTGTCGGGCGGGACCGTGGTTCCCGAAAGGTCGTAGTAGCGAGCGAGTTCGGCCCACGCCTCGGCGCGGAGAAGCTTGGCGGCCTCGGCGACCGCGGACTTGGGATCGGAGAAATAGGCCGGCTCCTGGGCCATGGCGGCACCCCCCTCGAGACCTGACAGGACAACAAGACCGGCAATGAGCCCGGCGATCAAGTGGGCCGCCGCAAGTAACCTCAAACGAACCATCATCGCACCTCCGCACGCAGGGGCCGGACACCGCCAAAGAGTGACGGCCCGCGGGCCGAACCGCAAGGGGATTACCGGGTCTAGCCCGTCCGTTTAACGAATTTAGGTGTCGGATCGTGTCGCTGCCTGGTTTCGTTCCTCGGCCCCGGCATTTGGTGGCTAATGGCAACCACCTCGTCAAGACGGGCGACGCTTGCGTAAGAGGCGTTGCCGCGCTTCAGCAACCGACACAGAACGGGCGACAGAATTGCATTTGAAGAATTAGGGTTTTCAGAGGATGCGGGTTGGTGAGGGAACCGGTCGGACCTGCCCACTGTGCCAGCGCGGATGCATGGGGGGTGAGGCGATCGGTAAGCCTCGTGCACCTCGCAGGCGACGAACCGGCCGCTTGGCCACGATCCGCCATCAGGCCACCTTCATTTCGGCAAGGAACCTGCTTACCTCGGCATTCAGTTTCTCGGACTGCTGGGACAGATTTTCCGCGGCCTCCTGAACCTGGCCCGAAGCCTGGCCGGCCTCGCCAGCGGCCTGGGTGACGCCGGTGATATTGGAGGATACTTTCTGGGTGCCGGCCGCCGCCTGCTCGACGTTGCGGGAGATCTCCTGGGTCGCGGTACCCTGTGCCTCCATCGCGGCGGCGATGGCGGCGGTGATCTCGTCGATCTCGGCGATTGTCGTGGAGATACCCTCGATGGCATCCTCCGCCTCCTGGGTGGCGCTCTGGATATCGCCGATCTGGCTGCCGATCTCCTCCGTCGCCCTGGCCGTCTGGTGGGCCAGGTTCTTGACCTCCGACGCCACTACGGCGAAGCCCTTACCGGCCTCGCCGGCGCGGGCCGCCTCGATGGTGGCGTTCAAGGCCAACAGGTTGGTCTGGTCAGCGATCTCGGTAATCAACCCCACCACCTCGCCGATCTTGTTGGCGGCCTCGGCCAACCCCTGGACCTTCTCGTTGGTGTGTTCGGCATCCCTTACCGCACGGCCGGCGATCTCGGAGGATTGGGTTACTTGGCGGCTGATTTCGGAGATGGAACTGGAGAGTTCTTCGGTCGCCGAGGCCACGGTCTGGACGTTGGTGGAGGCCTCCTCCGAGGCTGCCGCCACTGCGGTGGACCGGCGGTTGGTCTCCTCTGCCGTTGCCGACATGGACATGGCCGAAGACTTCATTTCCGTGGCGGCCGAGGACACCGAATCGACGACGCCCTTGACGCTTTCCTCGAATCCGTTGGCAAGGGCACTTAACTTCTCGCCGAATTGAACGTTGTTTTCGTCGTCATAGGCCGTCATCGCCAATTCTATGTCGAGGAAGACGAGCCTGGTCACGGCGCCAATGACTTCCGCGGCACGGGCCGGTTTCCTGCGGTACTCCTGGATCACCAATTCGGTCAGGCGGGTCAGGACGTAGGTGTACCCCCCCAGGTACCATTGGGCGTCCAGATTGATTCGGCTGTGATGCCGACCAATGGTCTCGACACTATTAAAATAGCCGTCATCGAAGGCGCCGCTGAACAGTCGCGACCAGTGCCGGGCCTGAGCATCTTTCAAGTGGTCGACCTGGCCGCCGAGCATTTCCGCAACCTCGGGCCAACCTGTGATGTGCTTGAAAAGGCCGTCAACGACATCGGCGGAATGGGTTTCCAGGATGGGCGCGAAGTCCTTGAGGACATCGCGAATCCCGTCGTCAATCATCAGAAAGTTCAGCCGTTCCTGGCGCTCGGCGGCAGACAACGGTTTCAATTCTGAAATTTCAACCAAAGGTTTGCGCCATTGAAAATTTGAACTGCGTCCATTCAGAATCAGAAAGATTTAGAATTTGCTAACAGTGGCGTATTCAAGGGTTATACCCCGAGTTACTCCGGGGTTTTTCCACATATACTGAATTCCAAACCCCTAATTGCATTGGATATTTATGCAATGCAATGCCGGGCAACGAAGTACTTGGTCTTTGGGTTTGGCAGATAGCATGCCGGAGATGCAATCCAGGCCTGTCCAACGTGCCGAACCCGGCTCAAGGCGCTTGCCCTTCTCCGCCGTGGGCCTGTATACGCGGCCCCCATGGCGCCACCGCTTTTGATCCTCAGGGACATCCATCTGACCTTCGGCGGCACGCCGCTGTTCGAGGGCGCCGGGCTGTCGGTTTCGGACGGGGACCGGCTGTGCCTGGTGGGGCGCAACGGGTCGGGGAAGTCGACCCTGCTGAAGATCGCCGCCGGGCTGGTCGAGGTCGACCGGGGCGAGCGCTTCGTGCAGCCGGGAACGACGGTGCGCTACCTGGCCCAGGAGCCGGACATGGCAGGCTTCGAAACCACCCTGGCCTACGTCGAGGACGGACTGGGTCCCAGCGACGATCCCCACCGGGCGCGGCATCTGCTGGAGAAACTGGGTCTCACCGGGTCCGAGGACCCGGGGCGGCTGTCGGGGGGCGAGGCCCGGCGATGCGCCCTCGCCCGGGCGCTGGCGCCGGAGCCCGACATCCTGTTGCTGGACGAACCCACCAACCACCTCGACCTGCCGGCCATCGAATGGCTGGAAAAGGAGCTGGCGGCGAGCCGTTCGGCCCTGGTGCTGGTCAGTCATGACCGGCGGTTGCTGGAAAACCTGTCGCGGCGGACGGTGTGGCTGAGCCTGGGCCAGACCCGGGAACTGGACCGGGGCTTCGCCGCCTTCGAACCGTGGCGCGACGAGATCCTGGAACAGGTGAGCAGCGAGCGCCACAAGCTGGACCGGAAGATCGTGCGCGAGACCCAATGGCTGCACAAGGGGGTGACGGCCAGACGCAAGCGCAACCAGGGCCGGCTCAGGGCGCTCCATGCCCTGCGCGAGCAAAGACGCCGGACGCGGGTCGGCAATGGCAGTGTCACCCTGGCGGCAAGCGAGGGCGAGGCGTCGGGCAAGCTGGTGATCGAGGCCAAGGAGATATCAAAAGCCTTCGCCGGACGGACGGTGGTCGGCGACGTCTCGATCCGGATCCAGCGCGGCGACCGCATCGCCATCGTCGGGGCCAACGGGACCGGGAAGACGACCCTGCTCAACCTGCTCACCGGGAAACTGGCGGCAGACGCGGGAAGCGTGCGCCTGGGCACCAACCTGGAGATGGTCGCCATCGACCAGGGGCGGGAAAGCCTCGATCCGCAATGCACCCTGGCCGACGCCCTGACCGGAGGCGGCGCCGACATGGTGTCGGTGGGCGGGCGGCCGCGGCACGTTGTCAGTTACATGAAGGACTTCCTGGTCCTGCCCGAGCAGGCGG
>JAJFIG010000451.1 GCA_021775195.1 Rhodospirillales bacterium
CCTTTAGCCCTCGCCATGCTGGACTGGGTATTCGGGAACAAGGGCAAGACCCGCAAGGCCGGCAAGCGGCCGTCCTACGACACGGCCAAGGAGATCGCCGCCCACGGCAGTGTCGAGGAGCGCTGCGATCTGGCCTCCCACGAGGACCTGGAACCCGAGCTCCTCTATTATCTTACCGCCGACGATGCGCCCGAGGTCCGCCGCCGCCTGGCCTGCAACGACGGAACACCGCTGCAGGCGGACCGGGTCCTCGCCGATGACCTGGACACCGGAGTCCGCTGCGAGCTGGTGCGCAAGATCGGCCGCCTGGTTCCCGGCCTGGGCGAGGCCGGCACCGAGCGCCTGACCGCCCTCGCCATCGAAATCCTCGAGGTCCTCGCCAAAGACCACCTGCCGCGGGTGCGGGCCATCGTCGCCGAGGAAATCAAGCTGGTCTCCAACGTGCCCCGAGACCTCGTCCGGGGGCTTGCCCGCGACGTCGAGGAGATCGTCGCCGCGCCGATCCTCGAGTATTCACCCCTGCTCAACGCCCAGGACCTGCTCGACATCATCGCCGAGGGCCTTGGCGGCGGCGCCTTGCAAGCGGTGGCGCGGCGCCAAGATCTTGAGGAGCCGGTGGCCAACGCCGTTGCCGGGGAAGGCGACGTCGCCGCCATCAAGGACCTGCTCGGCAACGCCAGTGCCCGCATCGGCGAGGAAGCTCTGGACGTCATCGCCACGGTTGCCGCCGGCGAGGCCGAGCTGCACGCCGACATGGTCAACCGCGACGCCATGCCCCTGCGCATCGTCCGCCGCATCGCCGGTTTTGTCAGCGCCGCCCTCCTCGACACCCTGATCGCGCGCAGCGCCGTCCCAGACGAGACCGCAAGCGAACTGCGCCGCGCCGTGCGCCAGCGCATCGACCGGGACGACTTCGCCGAAGACATCGGGCCCGACCCGGAGGCCAGGGCCAAGGCGCTGTTCGCCGAAGGCTCCCTCGACGGCGACGCCGTCACCGCCGCCATCAAGGCCAAGGACGACGCCTTCGTCCGCCATGCCCTGATCCTGCTATCCGGGCTGCAGCCCAAGGTGGTGGCGCGGATGCTCAACGCCGGTAGCGCCAAGGCCGCGACGGCGCTCTGCTGGAAGGGGGGCCTCGACATGGCGGTCGCCGTCGCCCTCCAGGAAAGCCTCGGCCGGATAAAGCCCGAGACCATGATCACCCCCGGCGCCAGCGGCGCCTTCCCCCTGCCCGACGACGAACTGGACTGGTTCGTGGACTACTTCAGCGGCTGACGCGGTGCGACGATAAGTTGTCACTCCGGATGAACCGGGCTCTGGAAACTCCTGGTCCCATTAACAAATTGATAACCGTTCTCTGCAAGAATCTGCACGCTACGAGAGTACGCGCCGCAAGAAGGCGCCAATCGGCTGATCCATGGAGGAGAAGGATTGGCGTTGTCGAACCCGAACGCACTGTTGAGCGACTCCGGCGCCCCGGTCCTGCCGGCGAACCAGGTGTTCGCCCGCCTTCCCGAACAGGTGATCGACAGCCTGACCCGGGAACAGAAGGAAGCCATCCACCAAGCCATCGACGGCGCCGCCATGCAGCGCCCGCCCATCAACGTCCGCTTCAGCCTGCCCGTCCTCGGACGCCGTTATTTCCTCACCCTCGTCGCCGGCCCTGAGCGCCGAGGCGCCGCCCGGCGCGCCGATGACCGCCGCAGCCATCCCCTGGGCACGACCACCAATTTCACCTTCTTCGCCTGCCTCGGCCTGCTGATCTACGCCGTCGCCCTATTCGGCATCTACATGCACGGCGCCCTAAGCGCTTTCTAAGCAACGGCATCACCGCCCTTACCGGGCATCCCATGCCTATCCGCTTTTTTCGGGCATCCCCTCCTGATCGGCGACGATCTCGACCACCGTCTGCTCCGCCGCCCCCCCGGCCAGCGCCAGATCCTTGAGGGTCATCCCGTCGAGCACCCCTTGGGTGCCCTCTTCGAGGTCAACGAGGAGCTTGTCGACGGCAGCCTTGGACGGCGGCTGCCGGAACTCGCGGTCACTTTGTTCCTCGGCCGCGCGCACCGCGTCCAGCAGTTCCTTCACCGCCGTCGTCTCCAGCGGCCGCGCCGGCAGATAGGCCGGCGGATCATCCCCCGTGCGCGACAGCATCCCCCGTTGTTCGAGGGCATCCAGAACCGTCTGCGCTCCTTCCATGGGCACCCGCAAGCGCTGGCCCAGTTGCGACGCCGTCCACGGCGGGCGGTCCCGGTAGTAGCTCTCGGCGATCAGGAACCCGATCAGCAGGGCGACCTTTTCCTTGAGCCGGTTGCTCAGTCTCATCACCCCGCCGCTGGCGGTCAGGTATTCCGGGTGCTGGTGGTAGAAGGTGATGCACGACCCGATCAGCAGCACCAGCCAGCTGACGTAGAGCCAGATCATGAACATGATCAGGGTGGCGAAGGCCGAGTACACCGCCGTGTACTTGGTCGACGAAACCAGGAACGAGGCGAAAGCCCAGCCGACGCCCTTCCACAGGACCCCGGCCACCGCCGCACCGACCAGCGCCGACCGCAGCCGCACCCTGGTGTTGGGCAGGAAGATGTAGATGAAGGTGAAGGCGCCGACGATCAGCAGGTAGGGCACCAGCCAGGTGGCGATTTCCACCAGGGTGCCGAGGGGCTCGATGGCGGTGATCTTCGCCACCAGTGACGTGCTCATGACCGAGGCCGTAATTCCCATGGAGGAAAAGACCAGCAAGGGCCCGATCAGGATGACGCTGAGGTAGCCGCTGAAGCGCTGGGCGAAGGAGCGGTGTTCGGTGACGTGCCAGGTGTAATTGAAGGCCCGTTCGATCTTCTGCATCAAAGAGATCGCGGTATAGACCAGAAGCCCGAGACCAGCGGCGCCAAGGACCCCGGCCTTGACGTTCTCGACGAAGCCGATGATCTTCTCGGTGATCTCGACGCCCTTATCGCCCATGGGTTCGAGGAAATTGAGCAGCAGCGGTTCCAGCTGGTTGTGGACTCCGAACCCCTTGAGCACGGAAAAACTGATCGCCAGCAACGGCACCAGGGACAGCAGCGTCGTGTAGACCAGGCTCATGGCCCTGAGGTTGAGCATGCCCTCGGACAGGTCCCGGACCATGACGAAAAGAATGCGCACGAAACCGATCAGGCCCGCCTTCCACCGCGGCACGGTTTCCGTATCGGTTTCCCAGATGGCCCGGGAAATGGTCGATGTCAGGTGCTTGGCTTTTTCCATGGTCCCCGCCGGACACGATCAATACCGCCAAGAATATCACCGGCCCGCTGCCAGAGCGAGGCCGCTTTGCTTCCCGCACCCGCCCCGGTAGCGTCAGGGCAGGTCGAGAACCACAAGTTCCGCGTCCACTCTGGCGCAGATGGTCAGCCGTTCCTCGTCGATGATGGCGGCACCGGCCCGCTCGGCCACGGCAACGCCGTTGACCTCAATGCTCCCCGCCGCCGGCACCATGTAGACCCGCCGGCCGGGAGCCAGGACGTGAACGGTCTCCGATCCCGCCGTCAGGGTCGCGCCGTAGACGGCGGCGTCCTGGTTGATGCGCGGGACCTCCGTGCTCACCGCGTCGCTGGCCCGGCCCGAGGCCAGGAGCGCCAGTCCCTCGCCCCGGTCCTCCTTGGGAAACCGCCGCGTGTCCCAGCGCGGCGGCAGGCCCGCGGCCACCGGTTCGATCCAGTTCTGGAACTGGGTAGTCGGCTCGCCCTCGAGATTGTATTCGGCATGGCGGATGCCGGTGCCCGCCGACATGACCTGGACGTCGCCGGCCCGGGTGACGCCCTCGTTGCCCAGGTTGTCCCGGTGGGTGATGGCGCCCCGGCGGATGTAGGTGATGATCTCCATAGCCCGGTGGGGATGCTCGTCGAAGCCGCTCTTGGGACGGATGGTGTCGTCGTTCCACACCCGCAGCGGCCCGAACCCCATGCGCGCCGGATCATGGTAGTCGGCAAAACTGAAGTGATAGCGGGCGCTGAGCCAGTCGTTGTCGAAACGCCCCAGGGTATCGAACGGTATGACGTCGATCATGACGGCCTCGTTTGATCAATGACCATGCGATGGCGTGCCCGAACCGATAGCGCCTATTTCCCGTGGCCTTCCACCTCTAGGATCAGGGTGATCTCGTCGCCCAGGCTGGGGAGCCCGTACTTCATGCCGAAGGCACTGCGTTTCAGGGTGCCGCGGGCCGAGAACCCGGCGACCATGACGCCTTTGTAGTAGGGGATGGGATGGGGCGCCATCTTGTTGAAGGTGACGTCGAGGGTCACCGGGTGGGTGATCCCCAGCAGGGTCAGGTCGCCGGTCACCCGGCCGGTGTTGTCGCCGGTCTTGGCGACGCCGGTGCTGGTGAAGGTCATGGTCGGGAATTCGAGCGCGTTGAAGAAGTCCGGCGAGCGCAGGTGCTTGTCACGGGCTTCGTGGTCGGTATCGATGCTGGCCGTCCGGATGGTCAGCGTGATCCGGCTGTTGCCGACCGCCCCCTTGTCGAAAACGAACTCGCCCTCGAAGTCCTGGAACTGCCCCAGCATGTTGGAATAGCCCAGGTGGTTGATCAGGAAGGCGACGTTGGTGTGCGCCTTGTCCATGACGAACCGGTCCGCCGCCGCCGCCGGTTGCGAAATCAGGCCCGCCAGCAAGGCCGCGAGAACGACTGTCACGTGTTTCATTATTACCTCCCTTGTGAATTGGCCCGGGTTAAACCCCGGTACCGTTGACTTGAAAGTACGCCAATCCGACCGCCGCCGCCACTACCACCATGCAGAGCACCCCCAGAATCACCGGCCCCACCGCCTCGGCCCACAGGCCCGATCCCTTGGGCACGCGGGCGGCGATGGCGTCGGCGAAGAAAACCGGCAGCAGGAGGGCCAGAGCCTCCACCGGGGCACCGGTGAAGAAGGTCATCTGGGTGGCCAGGAAGACAAGCGCGCCACCGCCCCCGAACACCGCCGCGCCCGAGAACAGGTATCGCTGCCAGGGCCAGTTCCAGAGCACGAATCCGCCCGCCGCCGCGGCCAGGGCGAAGGCCATCTGGGCAATCGATGCCGACGACCCGATGATGGCGACGCCGCCGACGCCCAGTGCCGCGAACAACAGCATCACCGCCGGGTCGGTGCCCGCCGGACCCAGCCGGTCGAGGCGATGGAGCGTGAGCCAGCCCCCAACCAACAGCACCGCCAGGCGAATGTTTTCGGGTGTAACGGCGAACGCCTGAAGGCGCGGCCACGCCAGCCATGCAATCCCGGCGGCCGGGAAGAGCATCAGCACCGCCCACAGGGTTCCGCGGCGATAGAGGGAAAGATCGAGGGTAAAGCCGACGACGGCGCCGGCAGCGGTCAGGAAGAAGAGCTTCTGCCCCGAGGAGCGCGGCACCAGCGGCGGCCAACCGATAATGCTGACGTAGGCCGCCAGGAACCCGATGGCGATGCCGATCCCGGCCAGGACGTCGCCCCGGCCCGGCCCGCCGATAAGACGAATAAGGCCGCAGGCCACGAAGGCCACGGCCAGCGGCAGAGCGCTGCTCTGCACCATCGGATCGGCCAGGACCAACTGCAGATCCATGCCGGACACCCCCCCTTGCTATGTCATGGACTCAGGGGAAGAGTTTTGCCGATAGCGGCGTCCGACCACAAGCGCCAAACGTCTTTGCGCTAGGCTCGGCGAGCCCTCAAGCAGCCATATCTTGGTGTTCCAGCAGGGGGCCGAGGCGGTTGTCCATGCGCACGTCGGAATCGAAGCGGATGTGAGCCAGGCCCTCGTCCGATCCGATTATCGTGCCGTGACAGGGCACCGCGATGCTCGCAAAGTTCACATCCACCTTCTGCCCCTCCTCGAACACCGTGCCCATGCCGGTGATCGAACAGCCGCCGTGGGACAGGTCGGTGGTCTGTCCGGAATAGGACTTGCCGTCGACTTCGCAACCAACGGCATACCCAATGTGATCGCGCTCTTCCTTGCGGCGGTTGGCGCTCGTCGACTTGCGGATGTCGGTCAGGTAGTTTTCGAACTCGGCGCGCAGGTTTTCCGCCTGCTTGGACAATTCGTTGGCCGCCTGCAGGACCTCCCCGGCGGAAACACCCGATTCCTCGGCCACCGTGGCCATTTCGCTGGCGTTGCGCGATGATTCGTCGGTTCCGGTGGCCGCCGATTGGATCGACTTGGCGATTTCCTGGGTTGCCGCCGACTGTTCGTCGGCGGCGCCAGCGATG
>JAJFIG010000452.1 GCA_021775195.1 Rhodospirillales bacterium
CGATCCGGCTCTTTCCGATGCCGCCCTTTTGCTCCTCGATCAGGCGCGCATCATCGAGGGCGAATCCGTGCCCGACCCGACGGCCTTTTCGCGCCGCCTCGCGGCAATGATGCAGAAGGGGCTGGTGACCTGACCGCCGCCAGGGCGGTTCAGGAATTTAACGTCAGGCGGCGGCGGGCACCATCCGCGCCATGAGGGCGTCGCGGGCGCCGTCGAGCAGGGAACGCAGGTCCTCGATGCCGACCCGGTCGACGGCCATGATGGCGTGGGTAACCGGGTCCGCCAGCAAATCCTCCAGCGCCGGTTCGGCGCCGATCAATACGTAGGGTCGGGGATCGTTATCGTCCGTGGCCGTTTGGTCGTCAACCTGCGCAATTGACTGCATGCCGTTTACCCTCTTTTCAGCCCGCCCAATGCTCCAAAATTCAGGAGCGTATGGGTCGTGAATACAAAAAATTCCGTCAAGTAAATGTACGGAATTTCGCATCTATTCCGAGTGCCGTGCCGAAAGAGTAGATTAATAACATTATTGAATTAGAACAAATATTTTTTATTTAGTTGTATTTTAATAAAATTTTCAGCACACCTCGTCTGGAGCGCTGGAAACCCGATGCCTGCTGAAATTTGGAATGCCCGCGGGACGGGCGCCGGGGTTGGCTATCGGGGCTGGTCCAGGGGCATGACGGCGGCGCCCAGGATGTAGCCTGTGTTCCGCGCCTGTACGATCACGGCACAGGCGTCGCCATCGCCGCTCGCCATCCGCGGCACCTTGACGGGGACTTCCATGGCCTTGCCGGTCCAGGTCCCGATCCGGGTCAGCCGCCGCACGACGTTGTAATTGCGCACGGTGCGGCCCCTGTTTTCGCCGCGCTTGACGGCGGTCTCGTGTTCGCGGTCGAAGACCACCAGCCAGACGGCCGCCGGTTCCGCCGCCGCTCCGCCGGGAATCGAGACGATGACCTCATTATCCTGGCTGCTCCGGATATCGACCGGCACCACCGCGCCGCGGCTGTTTTCCTCGATTCCGTCAAGGACCGCCTCGCGGTTCGAACCCGTCGCCTGCACCCGGCCCTGGATGACGATTTGCGGCGTGTAGACGTAGCGCATGCCGAATTGGCGGGCATAATGGCGCTGCCGTTTCGTGTGCTTGGCGCTGGCGTACGGGTCCTTCCAGCCGATGTAGTCCCAGTAATCGACGTGGAAGGAGAGGGCGAGCACGTCGTCCCGCTTGGCCAGTTCACCGAGGAAGGCGTCGGCCGGCGGACAGGACGAACAGCCCTGGGACGTGAAAAGCTCGACCACCGCCAACGGATGGTCGGCTGCCTTGCCGGCCTGGCCACTCAGAAACAGGACCAAGGCGGCGAGAATTATTCTCAATCCGTTCCGCATAGGCCCATAAATAGGGCATCCGGCGGTAAACGGCCATTCACATGCTGGTGAACAGCGCGGGCGCCCCGCTGAACCCAGAAAAATTTAACCGGTTATGCCGCCTTCAGGTTCCTCAGCACGTAATGCAGGATACCCCCGGCGAGGTAGTAATCGACCTCGTCGACGGTGTCGATCCGGCACAGCACGGTTGTCTCGTCCGTCGAACCGTCCTTGCGGTTGATCCTCAGCGTGAGGTCCATGCGCGGCGTGATTCCGCCGTCCAGCCCGACGACATCGTAGATTTCGCTGCCATCCAGCTTCAGGGTCTGGCGCGTCGCGCCGTCCTTGAACTGCAGCGGCAGGACGCCCATTCCCACCAGGTTGGAGCGGTGGATGCGCTCGAAGCTCTCGACCACCACCGCCTTGACCCCCAGCAGACGGGTCCCCTTTGCGGCCCAGTCACGGGACGACCCGGTGCCGTATTCCGATCCGCCGACAACGATCAGGGGGACGTCGGCCTCGATGTATTTCATCGCCGCGTCATAGATCGACATCACGGCGCCGTCGGGCTGATGGGTGGTCCAGCCGCCCTCGGTGTCCGGCGCCATCTCGTTGCGGATGCGGATGTTGGCGAAGGTGCCGCGCATCATCACCTCGTGATTGCCGCGCCGCGCCCCGTAGGAATTGAACTCGTTCGGGCGGACCTGGTGTTCGAGCAGGTATTCTCCGGCCGGGCTTTCCTTCTTGATGTTGCCCGCCGGCGAGATGTGGTCGGTGGTGATCGAGGCGCCGAGGATGGCCAGTGGCCGGGCGCCGGTGATATCGGCGGCACCGCCTTTGTCGCCGCTGTCCTCGAAGAACGGCGGGTGCTGGACGTAGGTCGATCCCGGTGACCAGTCGAAGGTCTCGCTTTCCGTCGTCCGGATGCCCCGCCAATTGGCGTCGCCGTCCAGGACGTTGCCGTAGCGTGCCCGGAACATCTCCGGCGTCAGCACGCTGCCGATGATGTCCTGGACCTCCTTGCTGGTCGGCCAGATGTCGCGCAGATAGACCGGCTCCCCATCCGTGTCCTCGCCCAGGGGGTCGTTCAGAAGGTCGACGGTCATGTTGCCGGCGAGCGCGTAGGCGACCACCAGGGGTGGCGAGGCCAGGTAGTTGGCCTTGGTCCAGGGGCTGACGCGGCCCTCGAAATTGCGGTTGCCCGACAGCACCGCCGTGACCGCCATGTCGTTCTCCTCGATGGCGTCGATGAGGGCGTCGGACAACAGGCCCGAGTTGCCGATGCACGACGTGCAGCCGTAGCCGACCAGGTTGTAGCCCATCGCGTCCAGGTGTTCCTGCAGCCCGCAGGCCTCCAGGTAATCGGTTACCACCTGGCTACCCGGGGCCAGCGAGGTCTTCACCCAGGGCTTGGTGGTGAGCCCCCGCTGGTGGGCGTTTCGGGCCACCAGACCGGCGGCCACCATGACCGCGGGGTTGGAGGTGTTGGTGCAGCTGGTGATGGCGGCGAGCATCACGGCGCCGTCCTCGAGTTCGTAATCGGCACCCGCCACCGGCACTTTCTTTGCCTCTGCGCGCCCGGCGATGGTGGCAAAGTTGGACGTGAACGCCGACGCGGCGGCGGAGAGTGCGATCCGGTCCTGTGGTCGCTTGGGTCCGGCGATGGAGGCTTCGACGTCGCCCAGGTCGAGCTCCAGGGTGTCGGTGAAAACGGGATCAGGCGTCGAGGCGTCCCGCCACAGGCCCTGGGCCTTGGCATAGGCCTCGATCAGCTTCACCCGCTCCGGGTCGCGCCCGGTAAAGGTCAGGTAGTCGATGGTCGCAGAATCGACGGGGAAGAAGCCGCAGGTGGCGCCATATTCGGGTGCCATGTTGGCGATGGTGGCCTGATCGGCCAGGCTCAGGTGATCGAGGCCCGGCCCGTAGAACTCGACGAATTTGCCGACAACGCCCTTTTCGCGCAGCATCTCGACCACCGTCAGCACCAGGTCGGTGGCGGTGTTGCCTTCCTTCATCCGGCCGCTCAGCCTGAAGCCGATGACCTCGGGGATCAGCATCGAGATCGGCTGGCCCAGCATCACCGCCTCGGCCTCGATCCCGCCGACGCCCCAGCCCAGCACCGACAGGCCGTTGATCATGGTCGTATGGCTGTCGGTGCCGACCAGGGTATCGGGATAGGCGACGGTGGTTCCATCGTCGTCGGCCGTCCATACCACCTGGGCCAGGTATTCCAGATTGACCTGAT